>JBBQYN010000004.1:0-28223 GCA_038208655.1 Actinomycetales bacterium | reverse complement strand
AGGCGTTCGCGTTGATGCGCTCCCACGCCCGCAACAACCACATGCTGCTCTCCAAGGTGGCCGAACAGCTTGTCGACCGCACCCTCACCCTCTGACCCGCGCCGACCATCTGCCCGCACCGGCCGCGAGGCACACGGATGCGACACCGCAGCAACACCGAAACCCCAGTCAGTCGACTGGGGTTTCGGTGTGTCACAGGCTCATCCGGGGGGTCAGGCTGTGGGTCTGATCATGGTCAGTCGATTCAGTGGCTGGCCAGAGCCGGTTCGTCGAACTGGTTACTGGTGTTGTTCACGCCGCCGGCCTTCAGCGCGGCATCGCCGGCGAAGTACTCCTTGTGGTTGTCACCCAGGTCAGAACCGGACATGTTCTGGTGCTTGACCGTGGCGATGCCCTCACGAATCTCGCGACGCTGCACACCCTTGACGTAGGCGAGCATGCCCTGGTCGGCGAAGTAGCCCTTGGCCAGGTCATCGGTGGAGAGTGCGGCCGTGTGGTACGTCGGCAGGGTGATGAGGTGGTGGAAGATGCCGGCCTCCTTCGAGCTGTCGCGCTGGAACGTGCGGATCTTTTCGTCGGCGTCCACGGCAAGTTCGGTGTCGTCGTAGTCGACGCTCATGAGCTTGGCACGGTCGTATGCGGAGACGTCCTTGCCCTCGGCGAGGAGAGCATCGTAAGCCTGCTGGCGGAAGTTCAGGGTCCAGTTGAACGAGGGGCTGTTGTTGTAGACGAGCTTGGCGTTCGGGATCTCCTTGCGAACTTCGTTCATCATCGCGGCGATCTGACCGATGTGCGGCTTCTCCGTTTCGATCCAGAGCAGGTCGGCTCCGTTGCGCAGCGACGTGATGCTGTCGAGCACGCAGCGGGCCTCGCCGGTTCCGGCGCGGAACTGGAACAGGTTGCTGGCCAGACGCTTGGGGCGCAGCAGCTTGCCGTCGCGCTTGATGACGACATCGCCGTTGCCGAGGTCGGCTTCGGTGATCTCGTCCACGTCGAGGAAAGAGTTGTACTGGTCCCCGAGGTCGCCGGGCACGGTCGTCACGGCGAGCTTCTGCGTGAGGCCGGCACCGAGCGAGTCGGTGCGGGAAACGATGATGCCGTTTTCAATGCCGAGTTCGAGGAAGGCGTAACGCACCGCGTTGATCTTGGCGATGAAGTCCTCGTGAGGAACCGTGACCTTGCCGTCCTGGTGGCCGCACTGCTTCTCGTCCGAGACCTGGTTCTCAATCTGAATGGCGCAGGCCCCGGCCTCGATCATCTTCTTCGCGAGAAGGTACGTGGCTTCCGGGTTTCCGAAACCCGCATCGATGTCGGCGATGATTGGCACGACATGGGTCTCAAAAGTGTCGATCTGGTCCGTCAGCGCGGCGATCTTGGCGTCGTCGCCCACGATACGGGCGTTGTCGAGGGCCGTGAAGAGCAGGTCGAGCTCACGGGCATCCGCCTGACGAAGGAACGTGTAGAGCTCCTCGACGAGGGCGGGAACCGCGGTCTTCTCGTGCATGGACTGGTCGGGGAGCGGACCGAACTCGCTGCGCAGCGCGGCAACCATCCATCCGGAGAGGTACAGGTAGCGCTTGTTCGTGGTCTTGAGGTGCTTCTTGATGGAGATCATCTTCTGCTGGCCGATGAAGCCGTGCCAGACGCCGAGCGACTGCGTGTAGACGGAGGAGTCTGCGTCGTACTCCAGCATGTCGGTGCGCATGATGTCGGCGGTGTACTGGGCGATCTCGAGGCCGGTCTTGAAACGGTTCTGGGCGCGCATCCGGGCGACGGACTCGGGGTTGATGGCGTTCCAGCTGCTGCCGTTGCTCTTCTTCAGGGCTTCGATGGCGGTGGTGTCGTCTTCATAGAGGGTCATGTGACTTCCTTCGACGTTGAGGGTTGCGCCCCGGACCGGGGATTCGTGGACGCAATCGGCTGATACCTAAAGTCTCGGGCCTGAACACCACCTCATTGCAGGAATTCCCGGCAGAACTTTCGCGCTTCTTCTGCGTTTGAGAAGAATCGCGGCGGGCGTGTTTTTAAGCCGCAGCTGTCGGCGCGGGAAGGCCCCCCGGCGGGGGTCACTGGTTCCTCAGTGGGATAAATCGACACGGCGACACGACGCGGGGGTCACAGCGCAGCGAAACATCACGACGCAAAAAAGGCCCCCGGTTTCCCGGGGGCCTTTCGTGTTTTTCATATTCGCTGGGGTTGAGCCAACAACTGCGTTCTGTTCTGCAATCAACCCTCAGTGCGCGAGGGGGGACTTGAACCCCCACGTCCTTTCGAACACTGGCACCTGAAGCCAGCGCGTCTGCCAATTCCGCCACTCGCGCGAACTTGAAGATGCTAACACCCCACAGGGCCTCGGCGCCAATTGAGCCCGATTCACCGCCGCCGGCGCGATGCGGCCGGGGTCGCCGGAACGCCGTTCGCCGCCGTCGCAGCCAGCAACGTACCGGTACGGTTTAGCGTCCCGGTACATTCAGACGAATTGGTCGGGCCGGAAACGCCCCCGTAAGATACCCTCTTGTGCCCTCCCAGAGACCTTCAGGCGGGTTAACACTCGAGACAAGTAGCATGCTCATAGCCAGATGGACCGGATCGGGAGACCTGTGGGCATATTAGATAGTTTTGAGAAGGGCTTGGAGCGCGCCGTCAACGGCGCTTTCGCCAAGACCTTCCGATCGGGTTTGCAGCCGGTGGAGATCACCTCCGCCCTGCGTCGCGAACTCGACACGAAGGCCGCGGTCGTGACGCGGGAGCGCATCCTCGCGCCCAATCGCTTTATCGTGCGCATGGCGCACCCAGACTATGTGCGCATGTCCGGCATGGGGGTGACGCTCATTGAGGAGCTCATCGGGCTGGTGCAGAAGCACGCCGCCGAGCAGGGCTACCAGTTCGTGGGCGCCGTCTCCATCTCACTCTCCGACGAAAAGGGCCTCACCGAGGGGCTCGTGCAGATCGATTCCAGCACCCTCAAGGGCGGAGCCGCCGCCCCGAACTCCGCAGCCGCGCCGGGATCCTCCCGAGCCGCCGGCGCTTCCCCCCTCACCCCCGCGCTCGAAATCGCCGGCCGGCGCTACCCGTTGATCAAGACTCGCACCATCATCGGTCGCGGCAGTGACGCGGACATCACCGTGGATGACAGCGGCACCAGCCGTCAGCACGTCGAGATCCTCTGGGACGGCGCGCGAGCCCAGGTGCGCGACCTCGGCTCCACAAACGGTTCCCAGCTCAACGGTGCCCCCGTCACGCAGGCACCTCTCAGTCCCGATTCGGTCGTCACGATCGGCCGCACCCGCATCGTGTTCCGCATGGTCACCCCCGATCCCACCGCGCGGCCGCAACCGGGCACCTCCGCAGACCGCCAGGACATGGGCGGATTCTGGGGGCCGTCCGCATGAACGTGAGTGAACTGACCCTGCTGGTGCTGCGCCTCGGTTTTCTGCTGCTGCTCTGGCTGTTCATCTTCGGCATCGTCTATGCCCTCCGCACCGACCTGTTCGGCCAGCGCGTTCGCAAGATGAAAACGGATGCCCCGAACACGCCGGCTCCGGCCGACGCGTTCGCCGCGGCATCCGTCACCCCCGCGGCCGCTGCGGCCGCGGCCGTGCCCCGGGCCAGCGCCCCGAGTCCCGAACCGTCCGGCGGCAGCGAGGAACGGGCGACGGCCCGCAACGCCAGCCGCCTCGTGATCACCAGTGGGCCCAAGGCCGGCGTGGAGTTCCCCCTCACCGGTGAGTCGATCACGATCGGCCGGTCCAACGATTCCAGCCTGGTGATTCGCGACGACTACACCTCCACGCATCACGCCCGGCTGATGCTGTGGAATGACGAGTGGATGATCCAGGACCTCGATTCCACCAACGGCACCTTCCTTGCTGGCAGCCGGGTGGCCATCCCGACGCCCGTGAACCTGAACACCACCATTAAAATTGGTGCTACCAGCTTTGAGCTTCGGCGGTAAGTGCATGGCGACAGTGAGCCACAGTGCTGCCGCGTCCCATGTGGGCAAGGTACGCACCAATAATCAGGACTCCGGCTATGCCGGGCAGTGCCTGTTTGTGGTTGCCGACGGCATGGGTGGTCACGCCGGAGGCGACGTGGCCTCCTCGATCGCCACCAAACGCATCATCGAGGCCGACACTCGATATTTGTCAGCGCAGGAAGCCGAATTCGCACTGCAGGCGGCGCTCATCGCGGCGAACGCGGAACTCTCTGAGGCCGTGCTCGACCATGCCGAACTCACCGGCATGGGAACCACCGTCAGCGCCCTCGTCGTGCTCGACAACGAGGTCGCCATCGCCCACATCGGTGATTCGCGCATCTACCTGCTGCGAGACGACGAACTGTCGCAGATCACCACCGACCACACCTTCGTGCAGCGCCTCGTGGACAGCGGCCGAATTACCGAAGCAGAAGCCCAGGTGCACCCGCGACGTTCGGTGCTGATGCGCGTCCTCGGTGACGTCGAGGCCTCCCCCGAGGTCGACACCTCCATTCTGGCGACCCTGCCCGGAGATCGCTGGCTGCTCTGCTCCGACGGACTCACCGGAGTGGTGTCCTTCGCGGGGATCGCCAACGCACTCGGCAGCGGGCTGAGCGCCGAAGAGGTGGCCGATCGCCTCATCAAGGAAAGCCTTGACGGCGGCGCCCCCGACAATGTCACCGTCGTCATCGTCGACGTGGCCGAAACCGTCGACGCGCGCACCGATTCGCCCACCACCGTCGGGTCCGCGGCTAATCCCGACGCATTTGGTGAAGAACCCGGCCGCGGTCGATCCCTGCGCATCTCCGCGTTGCGCCTGCACCCGGTGCGGGAGGCGCACTTCGAACCCGACTCTCAGGACTACCTTTCCGAACTCATCGAGGAAGACGCCCGTCGGGCCCGACGCCACAAAGCCACCTGGCTTGTCGCCATCATCTTTCTGATCCTGGCCATCGGTGGAGCCGCCGTGCTCGGCTATCAGTGGACCCAGACCCGCTACTTCGTGGGTGTCGAGGGCAGCACCGTCGCCATCTACCGGGGCGTGCAACAGGACCTCGGCCCGATCAAGCTCTCCAGTGTGCACGAAGACACCGGACTGGAACTCTCCAACCTGCGCGTCTACGACCGCCAGCAGGTCGAACAGACCATCAGTGCCACATCGTTGACGGATGCTGAACTCATCCTTGAACGCCTGATCACCGCCAGCAACGAGTAGGCGCCCCATGTCCCCCAACGCTCCCCTCGTCTCCGACGCGCCCGCCGCCGTGACAGGCACCCGGTCGCCGCGGAAATTGCGCAACCTCGAGCTGTTCTTGCTGCTCGTCGCCTGCTTCATCAACGCGGCCGCGGTGCTCCTCGTGCAGCTGGGCGCCCTCGGCGAGATCGACACGACCTTGGTCTTCCTGGGCGTCGCCCTGTCGGTGCTCGTCATCGCCCTGCACGTGGTGCTGCGGTTCGCGGCCCGCGACGCTGACCCGTTCATCCTGCCCATCGCGACCCTGCTCAACGGGCTGGGCATCGCCATGATCTACCGCATCGACATCGCCAATCAGGAAAGCGGCTGGGCCAGCGCCGCCGTTCGCCAGACGGCCTGGAGCGGCCTCGCCATCGCCGGCGCCATCACGGTGCTGCTCGTCATCCAAAACCATCGCGTGCTGTTCCGGTACACCTACATCGCCGGGTTCGTTGGTGTCTTCCTGCTGCTGCTGCCGCTGGTACCGGGCCTGGGCCGGGAGATCAGCGGTGCCCGGGTCTGGATCAGCGTGGGGTCTTTCGCCACGTTCCAACCCGGTGAGATCGCCAAGATCGCCCTGGCGATCTTCTTCGCCGGTTATCTGGTGCGCAACCGCGACACCCTCGCCATGGTCGGCAAACGTTTTCTCGGCATGCGCTTCCCCCGACTGCGCGACCTCGGCCCGATTCTGGTCGTGTGGGCGCTGTCGATGTCCGTCATCATCTTCCAGCGCGACCTCGGTACCGCCCTGCTGTATTTCGGCCTATTCCTGGTCATGCTCTATCTGGCCACCGCGCGCATCAGCTGGGTGATCATGGGCGTCGGACTGTTCCTCGGTGGCGCGGTGCTCGCCAGTCAGACGCTGGCCTACGTCAATGGACGCTTCACCAACTGGCTCGACGCCCTCAATCCGGCCGTCTACGAAGCCCCCGGCGGCAGCTTCCAACTTGTTCAGGGCCTCTTCGGCCTGGCCAAGGGCGGGCTGCTCGGAACCGGGCTGGGACAGGGACGCCCCGAAATCACCCCGGTGCCCCAGAGCGACTACATCATCGCCAGTCTCGGTGAAGAACTCGGCCTCGCCGGAATCTTCGCGATCCTGGCGCTGTACCTGCTTCTCGTGGCCCGCGGCTTTCGCATCGGCTTCGCCGGGCAAGACGACTTCGGCAAGCTCCTGGCCGTGGGTCTGTCCTTCGTGATCGCCCTGCAGTGCTTCATCGTCATCGGAGGCGTCACCCGCGTCATCCCGCTCACGGGGCTCACCACTCCCTTCCTGGCGGCCGGAGGTTCCTCGCTGGTCGCCAACTGGATCATCGTCGCCCTGCTGCTGCGCCTGTCCGACACGGTGCGCAATCAACCCCGGCTGGTGGTCTAAATGAATCGTGAACTCAAACGTGTCAGTGCGGTGGTGTTGCTGATGTTTGTCGCCCTGCTCGCCTCGACCTCCATCGTGCAGGCGTTCCAGGCCGAGAGCCTCAACGCCGATCCCCGCAACACCCGCACGCTCTACGACAGTTATTCCGTCGAACGGGGCGCCATCCTGGCTGCCGGAAACCCCATCGCCCAGTCCGTGCCGGCAGACGATAACTTCAAATTTTTGCGCACCTACAGCAACGGCCCGCTCTACGCGCCGATCACCGGTTTCATCCCGATCAATGGCGCGCCGACCGGGTTGGAATTCGCTCTCAACGGCGAACTCTCCGGAACCTCCAACGCGCAGTTCTTCGACAAGCTCAGCGACATCGTGACCGGTCAAAGCCCCAAGGGTGCGGCAGTGGAGATCACCATTGATCCCGTCGCACAGCAGGCCGCCTGGGACGCCCTGGGAGACCTGCAGGGCAGCGTCGTGGTGACCGAACCGTCCACCGGGCGCATCCTCGCCATGGTGTCCAAGCCCACGTACGATCCCAACACGCTCACGGTGCACGACAACCAGTCGGTCACCGAAACCTACGACGCCCTCGTCGCCGACGAGAACGACCCGCTCATCGACCGGGCCACCAACTCGCTCAACCCGCCCGGGTCGGTGTTCAAGCTTGTCGTGACGACGGCCGCACTCGAATCGGGTGATTTCACCCCGGAGAGCACCTTCCCCAACGTGCAGAGCTACACTCCGCCGGGAACCACAAGCGCGGTCACGAATTCCGGCCGCGGCCTGTGCGGAGCCGGAGACACCGTCACGCTGGCCGATGCGCTGCGGTTGTCGTGCAACGTGCCCTTCGCTGAACTGGGTGTGCAGCTCGGTGACGACGCCATACGCGAAACCGCCGAGAAGTTCGGTTTCAACGGCAGCTTCGAGATCCCGATGAATGTCGCCACCAGTGTCTACCCCACAGAAACACTCGACGATGCCTTCACCGCCCAGACCGCCTTCGGCCAATACGAGGTGCGGGCCACTCCCCTGCAGATGGCCATGGTCAGTGCCGCGATCGCCAACGACGGCATCGTGATGCAGCCCAACGTGGTCGAACAGATTCTGGCACCGAACCTCAGTGCCATCGAAACCTTTGAGCCCCGGGAGGTCGGCCGCGTGATGAGTTCCCGAACCGCCAGCACCCTCACCGACATGATGATCAACGGTGTTCAGGATGGTGCGGCCAGCAATGCGAGAATAGACGGGGTCAACGTGGCGGGCAAAACAGGCACAGCACAGAACGGTTCTACGGAGCCGTACACACTGTGGTTCACCGGTTTCGCTCCGGCGGAAGACCCGGACTACGCAATCTCCGTTCTCGTTGAGGACGGCGGGGGAATGGGCCAGACGGGGTTCGGCAACTTACTTGCCGCACCAATCGCAAAAGAGGTACTAGAGGCGGTGCTGAACAAATGAGACCCACATCAGGGCTCACCTTCGGGGGGCGATACGAGCTCCAGTCGCGCATTGCCATCGGCGGCATGGGCGAAGTCTGGAAGTCCACCGACCTCGTCATCGGGCGTACCGTCGCGATCAAGATCCTCAAAGACGAGTACCTCGGAGACCCTGGTTTCCTCGAACGTTTTCGCGCCGAAGCCCGCCACGCGGCACTGGTGAACCATGAAGGCATCGCGAATGTCTTCGACTATGGCGAAGAAGACGGCAGCGCCTTCCTGGTCATGGAACTCGTTCCCGGCGAAGCCCTGTCCACGCTGCTCGAACGCGACCACACCCTGCCCACCGACCAGGTCCTCGACATCGTCGCGCAGACCTCGGCAGCCCTGCACGCGGCGCACGCCGCCGGACTCGTGCACCGAGACATCAAACCCGGCAACCTGCTGATCACGCCCGAAGGCCGCGTGAAGATCACCGACTTCGGGATCGCCCGCATCGCCGACCAAGTGCCGCTCACCGCCACCGGCCAGGTGATGGGCACCGTGCAGTACCTCTCCCCCGAGCAGGCCAGCGGCCACCCGGCGTCACCGACGACCGACATCTACTCCATCGGCATTGTCGCCTACGAGTCCCTCGCCGGCCGACGCCCGTTCACCGGGGAGTCGCAGGTGGCCATCGCGATGGCGCAGATCAACGAGATCGCGCCTGACCTGCCCGACACCGTTCCCGAAGCCGTGCGCAACCTCGTGTTCGCCTGCCTGGCAAAGAACCCTGCCGACCGGCCGGCGTCGGCCGCTCACCTGGCCCGGGCCGCCACCGCCCTGCGTCGAGGCGACGTCGCTGCGGCAGCCGTCGCGGTACCGTCCGTGCTGGACGGCACCACGCCGACGGCGGCGACCATGCTGCTCGCGGGAGCCGGAAATGACGCCGCCACCACGGTTCTGCCGCTCACCGGTGCGGGTTCTCGCACCGAAACCGTTGAGGGCGACGGGACGGACACAGACGCCGACAAGAAGAAGCGCAGTCCGTGGACGTGGCCGCTGATCGCCCTGGTGATCCTGCTGGTTCTCGTGCTCACCGGGGCGCTGATCGCCCTGGTCAGCCAGAACAACGAGACTCCGGCACCGGCGCCCACGACATCGAGCCCGACCCCGAGCGTGAGCTCCACGCCGTCTGCCGAGCCCGAACCCTCGGCCACTCCCACCGTGACGCCCCCGCCCACCACGGTCACCGTTCTGGAGGGCGACTTCCTGGACCTGTCCAGCGCCGACGCCCGCGCCAAGCTTGAGGGCATGTCCCTGGTCGCAAACATCGAGGTGGGCAACGCCGCAGACAACCCCGACCAGGTTGACCGGGTCTACTCGGTCAACCCCACCGGGCCGGTGCAGCTGAACTCCACCATCACCGTGCGGGTGTACGGCGAGATGGTGCTACCCGAGACGCCGACGACCGCCCCCACGGCCACGCCGGCCGCGGTGGCCGAGGGCGGGACCGTGACCGTCAACTGGACGGCGCAGACGTGCCCGAGCGGGCAGACGATTTCGGGCTACGAAGTGAGCGCGACCGGTGATGCCCAGTCGCCGGCCACCACAACCAGCACCACAGCCACCGTCACCGCCGGGGCAGAGAACTTCACGGTCTCGTACCGCTACTTCTGCGGCCTGGTCGCCTCGGAGTTCTCACCCGCGTCGACGCAGGTTACCGTAACCCCCGCAGTGGTGGTCCCGACCACACCCCCGACCTGAGCAACTCACGGGTTGCGTTCACTAAGCTGAGTGCGACCGTGTGCACGAGCTGGGAGATTTGATTTGTCTGAAGATGGCCGTTTGCTGGCTGGTCGTTACCGGATCGGTGCTCTCATCGGAAGCGGCGGCATGTCCGACGTGCATGTGGGCACCGATTCCCGGCTCGGCCGAACCGTCGCCATCAAGCTGCTCAAGGCAAGCCTGGCGGTAGACCCTGCGTTCCGCACCCGCTTCCGGCAGGAAGCTCAGGCGGCCGCCCGAATGGCGCACCCCACCATCGTGCGGGTCTTCGATGCCGGCGAAGAGACCGTCACCGACGACGAGGGCCACGACAGCCAGGTTCCCTTCATCGTGATGGAGCACGTCGATGGACGACTGCTCACCGACATCATCGCCCAGGGGCCGCTCGCCACGCCCGAAGCGGTCCGCATCATCGAGGGCGTTCTGACCGCCCTGGAATACTCGCACCGGGCCGGCGTCGTGCACCGCGACATCAAGCCCGGCAACATCATGATCACCAAGGCCGGCCAGATCAAGGTGATGGATTTCGGCATCGCCCGGGCAATCTCCGACTCCTCGGCGACCGTGGCACAGACAACCGCCCTCCTGGGCACCGCGTCCTACCTCTCCCCGGAACAGGCCAAGGGCGAATCGGTGGATGCCCGCACCGACCTGTATTCCGCCGGCGTCGTGCTGTTCGAGATGCTCACGGGCCGCCCGCCGTTCCGTGGCGACAGCCCCGTGACGGTGGCCTACCAGCACGTCAGCGAGACTCCGGTCACACCCAGCTCCCTGAACTCGAAGGTGTCCCCCGCCCTCGATATCGTGGTCGCCAGTGCCCTCACCAAGGACCGTTTCGGCCGATACCAGAATGCCGCGGAATTCCGTGCCGACGTTGAATCCGCCGGGGCCGGCATCGTTCCCGAGCACCGTTCGGCAGAGGAAGCCGGCGGCGGGCTCTTTGGCGCGGCACCGGTCGCTCCGTCCGGCTCGGTCTTGGCCCTTAAACAGCTCACCGAAGACCAGACCATGGTGCGCACCCAACGGAGACCCCCGGTGATCTGGGTCTGGGCGGGCATCGTCAGCGTGATTGTGATCGTCTTCGCCGTGGTTTTCTGGGTCTATTCGCTCAGTCCGTCCAACGAGCTGCCCGCCAACTCCCGTGCCGTTCCCTCCCTCACCGGCCAGGACTACGCCGAGGCCGAAAACACCCTGCTTGAACTGGACCTGTCCGCCATCCGCGACACCGAGGCCAGCGCCGACGTACCCCTGGACGAGGTCATCCGCACCGAACCGCCGATGGGCACGATTGTTCGGCCGGCCGAAACGATCACCGTGTACATCTCCACCGGAGCGCAGCCAACCGACGTTCCCGACGTGACCAACCAGACGTTGACGGATGCCCAGGCATCCGTCACCGCCGCAGGGCTGGTTCCCGGCTCGGTCACCCGGGAGAACTCGGCCACCGTCACGGCGGATGTCGTGCTGCGCACCGATCCCGAGGCCGGCAGTGAAGAGCAGGTGGGATACACGGTGGACTTCTTCGTCTCCAGCGGTCTGGTGACATTGCCCGACCTGACGGGGCTGTCCCTGAGCGCGGCGAGCAACCAATTAAGCGGCGACGGCCTGCTACTGACCGTCATCGAACTGCCCGACCCGGAGTGTGAGGCCGTCAGCGGCTCCCCCGTCACCAGCCAGTCGCTGGCGCCGGGAGACGTGCCGCAGGGCTCCGAGGTCACCCTCAGTTACTGCTCCGGCTAAAGCCTCAGCTGATGCGA
This sequence comes from Actinomycetales bacterium, assembly GCA_038208655.1. Classification (GTDB taxonomy): domain Bacteria; phylum Actinomycetota; class Actinomycetes; order Actinomycetales; family Microbacteriaceae; genus Cryobacterium. The sequence continues at coordinate 16,684 of JBBQYN010000004.1, read as the reverse complement.
AGCAGCGGGTGCAGGTCTTTGGCGGTTTCGGCGGCTTCCGGCAGCCCGGCCAGGGCCAGCCAGTTGCCCAGCATGCGGTAGCCGCCCTCGGTCAGCACGGACTCGGGGTGGAATTGCACGCCCAGGATGGGCGCATTGGCGTGCCGCAGACCCATGATCACGCCGTCATCGGTGCGACTGGTCACGACTAGAACGTCCGGCACAGTTGATGCCACGACGGCGAGGGAATGGTACCGCGTGGCCGTGAAGGGTTGCGGCACGCCCTCGTAGAAGGCGCTGTCGTCGTGGCTGATCAGGCTGGTCTTGCCGTGCATCAGCTCCTTCGCGTTGGTCACGGTGGCTCCGAAGGCCTCCGCGATCGCCTGGTGCCCCAGGCATACCCCGAACAACGGCAGTTGGGCCTCGAGTGCGGCGTGCACGAGCGCGATCGAGACTCCGGCGTCGGCGGGAGCTCCCGGTCCGGGGGAGAGCAGCACCCCGTCGTAGCCGGCCATCCGTTCGGCGGCGTCCTCCGGTGCGAATGCGTCGTTGCGCAGCACGTCGGTTTCGGCGCCGAGTTCGAGCAGGTACCCGTTCAGGGTGTACACGAAGCTGTCATAGTTGTCGATCACGAGAATGCGGGTCATGGGCTGCCTACCGTTGCTTCCTGATTGTTGACGAAAATGTCCACCCACGGAAAAACCCAGGTGACCAGTGCGTACAGCACGGCAACGAGCAGAATCAGGGCGAAGAGAATGCGCAGCCACAGCGGGCCGGGCAGAACGCGCCAGAGTGCGAGATACACGAGCAGTCCTAACCTTGAGCCTGAGCGGCGATGATGGGGGCGAGTTCGGTGGGGGCGCCGGCGGAGGTCGGCTGCCAGGATTCCAGCACGCCGTAGGCGATGATGCGTTCCGCGGTGGAGTACAGCGGGTTGCAACTGGTCAGGGTGATCAGTCTGTCGATCGGGGGCGCGTCCGGAGCGTTGGGAACCGGAGAGATGACGCCCACGGTCGCGGGGGAGACGTACTCCATGTCGCGGTACCGGTAGGTGTAGTATCCGTCGGCGGTCTGCACGTAGATGGCGTCGCCCAACTGCAGCTCATTGATCAGGTGCATGCCACCGCCGTAGGCGCTGCGGTGGGCGGCCACGGCGAAGTTGCCGACCTCACCGGGCATCTGCGTGCCGGGGTAATGACCGATTCCCAGCCGGGTGCTGTTGAGCACGTTGTGCCCGGTGCCGCCGGCGATGGTGCGGTTGTAGTCCGCGCCGAATCGGGGCACGTAGAGCACCGCGAAGGCCTCGCCATCGCCGGGAGCGGCGGCCACAATCGGCTCACCGTACCCCTCCGCAGCAACCGGATCCGGCTCGGCGTCGGTGCCGTTCTGCTCGGCTTCGGCCTGAGACTGACGGTCCTGCTCGATCCAGCTCTGGCTGATCTCGCCCGCGGCGCTGGACTGCTCATTCGCCATCAGCATGTCGTTGAACCACAGCTGCCAGGCCAGAAAGAGCATCACGAGCACGCCGCCGGTGATGAGCAGTTCACCGAGCACGCCGAGCACCGAGATACCCCGCCGAGGCCTGCGACGACGGCGTTCACGCCGGCTGGGCGCGAAGGTCTGGTCAGCCGAATGGTCCATTCGATGAGTCTAACTTCCCCCGCTGGCAGTGCACGGTGCCGGGTTTTTTTCCATCCACAGGCTTTGACGGTAAGATCGCTCACATGGCACGCACCGATTCCGACTCCCAGCCCGCCCGCGACTCGGTCGCCCGCTCCGGCCAGGAGGCTCCAAATGCGGTCTGGTTCAAGCCCGTCATGTTCGGCTTCATGCTGCTCGGTCTGGCGTGGATCATCGTCTTTTACGTCAGCCAGAGCCAGGCGCCCATTCCGGCGCTCGGGTCCTGGAACATCCTGGTGGGGTTCGGGATCGCCTTCATCGGCTTCCTGATGACCACCCGCTGGCGCTGACACCCGCCTCACCGACTGAAGTTACACCCGTGTAATTATCCCCATGTGGAAACTCCTGTGGATAACTTTGCGAGAGGTCGTCCGACCGGCACCATGGCCGGTCCGTCGCCTGCGGTCCGCGTCTAAAGGAAGAATCTGATGCAGGACAGCACGACAAGCAGCGCCGCGAAGGCCACAAGCACGAGGGTCTGCAGGCTCTTCTGGGCTGGTCGCCGGGTCTGGGTGAAGATCAGCCCCAGCACGGCGCCGCCGATCAGGCCGCCCACGTGAGCCTGCCAGGCGATATTCAGGCCCGGCAGAAAGCCGATCACAAGGTTGATGCCCACGAGTATGAGCAGTTGGGTGGAACTTCCGCCCAAGCGGCGCTGGATCACGAGGAACGCGCCCATCAGGCCGAAGATGGCACCGGATGCCCCGACCACGGGCTGACCGGGATTGGCCAAAAAGAGCACTCCCAGTGAACCGGCGAGGCCGCTCAGCAGATAGAGGCTGAGAAAGCGTGCCCGACCCAGCATCGGTTCCAGGATCTGGCCCAGAATCCACAGGGTGTACATGTTCAGGAGTACGTGCAGAATCGACCCGTGCACGAGGGCCGTGGTGAGCATCCGCCACGGTTCGAAATTGCCCGGCAGGTTGTAGACCCCGGCGTAGAGCAGTGCGTTGGTGATCGTGTTGCCCAGTGCGAATTGCAGCACGTACACGAAGAGCGTGATCCCGATCAGTGAGTAGGTCACCGTGGGCTGACCCTGCCCGGTGAGTCGGGTCAGAATCGCGGGTTTGGTGCGGGGGGCATTCTTGCGGGCCAGAGCCATGCATTCGGGGCAAATGACGCCCACGGCGGCCTGAGTCTGGCACTCAGGACAGATGGTGCGACCGCAGCGCTGACAGAGAATGAAGCTCTGCCGCCCCGGGTGGCGGTAACAATAGTTCGCCGCCGAGGACGGCAGATCGCTCATCTGTGCAGTGTGGCTGGTTAGACGGACTCGACGGAAACGCTTTCGATGACGACGTCCTTCAGGGGACGGTCGCGGCCATCGGTGGGCACAGTGGCCAGCTGGGCCACGATCGCACGAGACGCCTCGTCTTCGACGGCGCCGAAGATGGTGTGCTTGCCCTGCACCCAGGTGGTGGGCACGACGGTGATGAAGAACTGCGAGCCGTTGGTGCCACGGCCGCCCTGCAGGCCGGCGTTGGCCATGGCCAAAACGTAGGGCTGGGTGAAGTCGAGGTCGGGGCTGATCTCATCGTCGAACTGGTAGCCGGGGCCGCCGGTGCCCTGGCCGAGCGGGTCGCCGGCCTGGATCATGAAGTCTTTGATGATGCGGTGGAACACGGTGCCGTCGTAGAGCGGCGTGGTCGACGACACGCCGGTGGCGGGGTGCTTCCACTCGATTTCACCGGTTGCCAGACCGACGAAGTTCGCGACGGTCTTCGGGGCGTGGTTACCGAAGAGGTTGACCTGGATCGGTCCGAGGGTGGTGTTCAGGGTGGCTACGGCAGTGTGCTTAGACATGGCACAATTCTTGCACAGCCAGAACTTTCGTTTCTGATACCCAGAGCGCTCCCAGTCGATTCAGTGGCAAGATGGGACGTATTCGCCGCACGATTACGATGGAGGGTCCAGATGAGCCTGTCACGCAAGCGCCGCAAGGAACTCATTCGGCTGCGCAAGAGCGCAGACGAACTGTGGAGCCACCAGCAAGAAGTGTTGGATCGCGCCAACACCGTAGCCCGGGAGGCCGGCCACCAGGCCAGTGTGCTGACCCGTGAAGAACTTGTCCCGCGCGTTCGCGAGGGATACGACCACTACGTGCGCCCCAGCGTCACGGCCACGCACGACCTCGCCGACGGTGTTCGCCGTCGCGTCGTGCACGACGTGCTGCCGGGCATCGGCACCGCGATCGGGACCGTCATGAGTGTGGGAGACGTCGCCCGCGACGCCCGAGTGCGCTCGGCTCTCCAGCGCCTGCACCTGCAGAAGCCCGTAGTCGTGGAGCCTAAGCGTGCGGGGGTCGGATCGTACCTGGCCATCGGATTCGCCGTCGCGGCCGCTGTGGGCGTCGCGTACGCCGTCTGGCAGACATTCCGCGCAGACGACGAGCTCTGGGTCTCCGACGATGACTCCGACTCGATCGCAGCTCGCGAAGGTTAGAACGTAACGTAGTACGGCCCGCATCCTCGGATGCGGGCCGTACTGCGTTAACGGGCGGGCAGTGTGCGGATGTTTACCGTCGCGTTAACGAAGAAACGCTCGGCCCTGAGGCCGAGCGTTTCTCATTCTGTGGAGCCACGGGGAATCGAACCCCGGACCTCCTGCTTGCAAAGCAGGCGCTCTACCAATTGAGCTATGGCCCCGAGTACTCACCGAAAATATCGGTGAGACCGTGTGTTACAAGTCATGCGTGGGGATACCGGGATTTGAACCTGGGACCTCTTCATTATCAGTGAAGCGCTCTAACCAACTGAGCTATATCCCCCTGCTGAGCAGATTAGAGACTACCTGACTCTGAGCGAAACCTGAAATCGAGCGCCGACTTTTTTGTCGAGACGGCGCCCGACCCCTAGTTGTTCGTGAAGCCGACCAGCAATCCGCCGGTGATTTTCACGCTCAGGTTGTACAGCACGGCGTAGATGGCGCCGAGGGCGGTGATCACAACGGTATTCAGAAGCGCCACAACGACAGCGAAGCCCATCACGTTGGCTACCGAGAGGATGCTGGTCAGGTCGGCGGATTCGCCCGCGATACTGGCGTACAGCGTGTCCACCCGAGCAAAGATGCCGGTCTGGTTCAGCACCGTGAAGGTGAGGAACGTCGCCACGATCGTGACGATGGCCAGGCAGATCGCGACCAGGAAAGAGAGCTTCACGCTGGACCAGAAGTCCACGTAGACCAGTTTCAGCCGTACCTGTTTGGTCGACGCCTGTTTGGTCGATTTCTTGGCTAGTTTCTCTGCAACGCTACTCATGGGGCGATTCTACTTTCCCTGCATCACTGGATGGTGTCGCGCCGATTTCGTCCACGATCAGATCTCCGGCTTCATCGACGACCAGATTGCGCTCAATATTACGGGCGATGGAGATGATCCGGTCCTGCTCGGCGAACTTCGCAAAGACCACACCCATCGTGTCACGGCCCTTGGCGGGAACCTCGGCCACGTCCGAACGCACGACCTTGCCACTGGCGAGCACCACGAGAACCTCGTCCTGCTCGTTCACGATGAGCGAGCCGACCAGGTCACCGCGGTCGTCATTGAGCTTGGCCACCTTGATGCCCAGGCCGCCGCGGTTCTGCAGGCGGTACTGGTCGGCCGCTGTGCGCTTGGCGTAGCCACCCTCGGTCACGACGAACACGAAACCGTCGCTGCTGATGACGGAGGCGTCCAGCAGGGTGTCATCGCCGCGGAAGTGCATGCCGATGACGCCGGAGGTGCTGCGTCCCATCGGTCGCAGGGCTTCGTCGGTCGCGGTGAAACGAATTGACATGCCCTTGCGGGAGACCAGCATCAGGTCCGAGTCGTCTTCCACCAGCAGCGCGGAGACCAGTTCGTCGCCCTCACGCAACTTGATGGCGATGATGCCACCGGTGCGGTTGGTGTCGTATTCGCTCAGTGCGGTCTTCTTGATCAGACCGTCCCGGGTGGCGAGGGTCAGGTACTGGGCCACCTCGTAGTCGCGAATGTCGAGGATCTGAGCGATCTCCTCACCCGGCTGCATGGCGAGCAGGTTGGCCACGTGCTGGCCCTTGGCGTCACGCCCGGATTCCTGGGCCTCGTAGGCCTTGGCTCGGTAGACCCGGCCGGTGTTGGTGAAGAACAGCAGCCAGTGGTGCGTGGTGGTCACGAAGAAGTGTTCCACCACGTCATCGGCACGCAGCTGCGCACCCTTGACGCCCTTGCCACCGCGGTGCTGGTTGCGGTAGTTGTCGCTGCGGGTGCGCTTGATGTAGCCGCCACGGGTGACCGTGACGACCATCTCCTCCTCGGGAATGAGGTCTTCGATGCTCATGTCACCGTCGTAACCGAGCATGATCTCGGTGCGGCGGTCGTCACCGAACTTGTTGGTGATCTCGGCGAGTTCCTCGCTGATGATGGTGCGCTGGCGTTCCGGGCTGGCCAGAATCGATTTGAACTCAACGATCTGCAGTTCCAGTTCGGCGGCCTGGTCGATGATCTTCTGGCGTTCCAGGGCAGCGAGACGACGCAGCTGCATCGTCAGCACCGCATCGGCCTGCAGCTTGTCTACGTCGAGCAGGGCCATCAGGCCTTCACGGGCGTCGTCCACCGTGTTGGAACGACGGATGAGGGCGATCACCTCGTCGAGGGCGTCGAGGGCTTTGAGGTACCCGCGCAGAATGTGCGCATCCGCTTCGGCCTTGTTCAGCCGGAACTGGGTGCGCCGAACGATGACCTCGATCTGGTGGGCGACCCAGGCGGAGATGAAGCCGTCCAGCGACAGGGTGCGGGGCACACCGTCCACGATCGCCAGCATGTTCGCGCCGAAGTTCTCCTGCAGCGAGGTGTGCTTGTAAAGGTTGTTGAGTACCACCTTGGGGACCGCGTCGCGCTTGAGCACGATGACCAGCCGCTGGCCGGTGCGGCCGCTGGTCTCGTCGCGGATGTCCGCGACGCCGGTGATTTTGGCGTCTTTGACAAGGTCGGCGATCTTGATGGCCAGGTTGTCGGGGTTCACCTGGTAGGGCAGCTCGGTGATCACGAGGCACGTGCGGCCCTGCAGCTCTTCGATGCTCACGACGGCGCGCATCGTGATCGAGCCGCGGCCGGTGCGGTACGCCTCCTGGATGCCCTTGACGCCGAGAATCTGGGCACCGGTGGGAAAGTCGGGGCCCTTGATGCGCAGAATCAGGGCTTCGAGCAGTTCTTCCCGACTTGCTTCAGGGTTCTCGAGGTACCACTGGGCGCCTGCGGCAACTTCACGAAGGTTATGCGGGGGAATGTTGGTCGCCATGCCCACGGCAATACCGACCGAGCCGTTGACCAGCAGGTTAGGGAAACGGGCGGGCAGCACGGTGGGCTCGAGGGTGCGGCCGTCGTAGTTGTCCTGAAAGTCGACGGTGTCTTCGTCGATGTCGCGCACCATTTCGAGGGCGAGCGGCGCCATCTTCGTTTCGGTGTACCGCGGGGCGGCGGCCCCGTCGTTGCCGGGGGAGCCGAAGTTGCCCTGTCCCAAAGCCAGCGGGTAGCGCAGGCTCCACGGCTGCACGAGCCGCACCAGGGCGTCGTAGATCGAGGAGTCGCCGTGCGGGTGGAACTGGCCCATCACGTCGCCGACCACGCGGGCGCACTTGGAAAACGCCTTGTCGGGGCGGTAGCCGCCGTCGAACATGGCGTAGATCACACGGCGGTGTACCGGCTTCATGCCGTCGCGCACGTCGGGCAGGGCACGGCCCACGATCACGCTCATCGCGTAGTCGAGATAGGAGCGCTGCATCTCCAGCTGCAGATCGACCTGGTCGATCTTGCCGTGCTGGCTCAGGTGGGCCGCGGCTGCGGCCTCATCGGCGGCGACGATCGCACTCTCGGCGTTCGCATTCGGCGTGTCGCCGGCGGGGGTGTCATTAGATGTCAAGGAAACGCACGTCCTTCGCGTTCTTCTGGATGAAGTTGCGTCGGGACTCGACGTCTTCGCCCATCAGGGTGGAGAAAATTTCATCGGCGGCGGCGGCGTCGTCGAGGGTCACCTGCAGCAGGGTGCGGGATTCCGGGGCCATGGTGGTCTCCCACAGCTCCTTGTAGTCCATCTCGCCGAGACCCTTGTAGCGCTGGATTCCGTTGTCCTTGGGGATCCGCTTGCCGGCGGCCGCGCCATCGGAAAGCAGCGCATCGCGCTCACGGTCGGAGTAGACGTATTCGTGTGCCGAGTTGCTCCACTTGAGTCGATACAGCGGCGGCTGGGCGAGGTACACGTAGCCCAGGTCGATGAGGGGTCGCATGTATCGAAACAGCAGGGTGAGCAGCAGGGTCGTGATGTGCTGGCCGTCCACGTCGGCATCGGCCATCAACACGATCTTGTGGTAGCGCACCTTATCGGGGTTGAACTCTTCACCCATGCCGGCGCCGAAAGCCGTGATCATGGCCTGCACCTCGGCGTTGCCGAGGGCACGGTCCAGGCGTGCCTTCTCCACGTTCAGGATCTTGCCGCGCAGTGGGAGAATCGCCTGGAATTCGGGGTTACGACCCTGAACGGCCGAACCACCGGCGGAGTCCCCCTCCACGATAAAGATTTCCGACAGCGACGGGTCCTTGCTCTGGCAGTCCTTGAGCTTGCCGGGCATGCCGCCACCCTCGAGCAATCCCTTACGGCGCGCGGTCTCACGGGCCTTCCGGGCAGCCATGCGGGCTGTGGACGCCTGCAGCGCCTTGCGAATGATTTCGCGGGCCGCAGTGGGGTTCATGTTGAACCAGTGCGACAGCTGCTCACCGGCAACGCGCTGCACGAACGCTTTCGCCTCGGTGTTGCCGAGCTTGGTTTTGGTCTGGCCCTCGAACTGCGGTTCGGCGAGTTTGATCGACACGACGGCGGTCAGGCCCTCGCGCACGTCATCACCGGTGAGGTTGTCGTCTTTTTCCTTGAGGATGCCTTTTTCGCGCGCATACTTGTTCACCAGCGTCGTCAGCGCGGCGCGGAAGCCCTCTTCGTGGGTGCCACCCTCGTGGGTGTTGATGGTGTTGGCGTAGGTGTGCACGCTCTCGTTGTACGCGGTGGTCCACTGCATGGCGACCTCGAGGGCGATCTTGCGGTCGTGGTCTTCCCACTCGAACGAAATGATCTCATCATTGACGAGGTCGGCCTTCTTGGAGCGATTCAGGTACTCGACGTAGTCGACCAGACCCTGCTCATACATGAAAGTGTTGTGCACGAATTTGCCCTCGTCGTCGAGGTGATCGGCACGCTCATCGGTGAGCGAGAGCTGCAGGCCCTTGTTGAGGAAGGCCATCTGCTGAAACCGCGCACGCAGGGTCTCGTAATCGAACTCGGTCGTCTCGAAGGTCTCGGCACTGGGCCAAAACGTGATCGTGGTACCGGTGGCATCAGAAGCTTCGCCCTGTTCCAGCGGTGCGTTCGGGGTGCCGTCGGCGAAACTCTGACGCCACACCGAGCCTTGGCGACGCACCTCGACCTCGAGGCGGCTGGACAGGGCGTTGACCACCGAGCTGCCCACGCCGTGCAGTCCACCCGACACGGCGTACCCGCCACCGCCGAACTTACCTCCGGCATGCAGCACGGTCAGCACCACCTCAACGGTGGAACGACCTTCGGTCTTGTGGATATCCACGGGGATGCCACGGCCGTTGTCTTCGACGCGCACGGCGCCGTCGGGAAGAATTCGAATGTTGATGGTGTCGCAGTAACCCGCAAGGGCCTCGTCGACAGAGTTGTCGACGATTTCGTACACCAGGTGGTGCAGACCGCGGGGACCGGTCGAACCGATATACATTCCGGGTCGCTTACGCACGGCTTCCAGGCCTTCGAGAACCTGGATGTCATCTGCGCCGTAGCCGTGTGCCTGCTCGGCCTGAGGTTCAACTGTCATCTGAAATTGTGCTCCTGACCGTCGCAAAGGCGACCATTTAGTCTATCAAACGGTCAGGCCAGAACCGGCCACAATCGCGGTCTCCGGCCTCGGGCGCCTGGGGTGACCCGATTTGACCCCTTAGCCGTAGGTATCGCGCGGGCCCCGCCCTGGAATTGATTTGGGGCCCTTTTTCCAGGACGGTGCATTGGGGCCGTGAAATCGGATCGACGCGATACCGGCATCGGGGTAGCGGGAGATGATGTGCGTCATGATGTCCACCCGCATCATGCGCAGTTGGGTGGCCCAGGCCGTGGAATCGCAGTGCACGGTGAGCACTCCCTCGTCGATGCCGGCCGGCGTGGAATGGTTGGCCGTTTCATCACCGGCGATCTCCCGCCACGACGCCAGGAGTTCGGACTGCGAGAGCGGTGAATTCCAGCCCAGCTGCATGGTCAGGGATGCAATCGTCTCGCCCAGTCCGCGCGGATCACGGCCGGCGCCGAACGGCACCGAGGAACCACGGGCGTCGGGCACGCGCTTGCGCCCACGAGACCGGCGGGCGTTGGGATCGCCGAACACATCCTTGAAGCGCAGGTATACCTGGGACGCCTCGCTGTTCTCAGCCATCCACCACCGCCCCTCCTCGAATATGAATAGTGTGCGCCACGAGAGCTTCCGGCACATCCTCCAAAACCGCTGAGGTGATCAAGACCTGCTCGAAACCGGTCACGGCCGCTGCGAGTCGGGTGCGTCGGGACTGGTCCAACTCGGCGAAGACGTCGTCGAGGATGACGACCGGGTCGCCGCTGGCCGAGTCCCGACGCAACAGCTCGGCCGAGGCCAGCTTGAGAGACAGGGCGAATGACCAGCTTTCGCCGTGACTGGCATATCCCTTAGCGGGAAGATCGTTGAGCATGAACACCAGGTCGTCGCGGTGCGGCCCGGCTAGGGTGACGCCACGCTCGATCTCCTTGCGGCGAAGCCCGGCCAGCGCCGCACGAAAGATGTCGGCCGTACTTCCCCGCCGCGGGGCGGCTTCGGCGGTCGCCGGTTCGTCAGACTCCGCATCGGCACCCAGAATGCTCAGTGACCCGATCAGCAGGGGCCCGTGGTCGGCTCCGACCACGGCTCGATACGCGGCTCGCAGCGGCTCGCCCAGTTGGCGCACGAGTTCGGCGCGTTCCTCGATGATCTCCGACCCGAAAGCGACCAAACGTTCGTCCCAAATATCGAGGGTACTGAGCTGGCTGTCCCGAATGCCGGAACTGCGCGCGGATTTGAGCAGGCTGTTGCGTTGTTTGAGCACCCGATCGTAGTCGGCCAGGACACCGGCAAGGCGTGGGGTGCGCAGCACCAGGAGCTGGTCGAGAAAACGACGTCGGCCGCCGGGATCCCCGCGCACCAACGCGAGGTCCTCGGGGGCGAAGACCACACAGGAGAAATACCGTGGCAGGTCCCGGGTGCGAATCACCGATCGATTGACCTGCGCTCGATTGAGACCGGTGCGGTTAATCTGCACTTCAGCCAGGATATCGCGCCCGTTATATTCGAGTCGCGCTCGAATGATCGCAGATTCTTCCCCGGCTCGAATCATCGCCGACAGGGTAGAAACCCGGTGTGAACCGAGCGTACTGAGGTAGCCGAGGGCCTCCACCAGGTTGGTCTTACCCTGGCCATTGCGACCCACGATCAGGTTCGGGCCGGGGTGCAGCGGCACCTCGGCCTGCGCGTAATTGCGAAAGTCGGTCAGTGACAGGTGTGTGACCCTCACCCGGCACCTATCGCAACAGGAGGTTGGGCTGCAGCAGGTACTTGTAGCTGTCGGCGCCCGCTGTCTCGCGAGAGGTTTGGCTCGTGATCAGCACGGGGCCGGGCTTATTGGGGTTGTCCGTCTTCGTGAAGGAGATACGCACGAATTCTGAACGAACCGCACTAAGTCCGTCAAGCAAGAACTGCGGTTTCAGCGACACGACCGTGTCGCCGCCGGCGAGGATCGCGTCGATGGACTCGGAAGCCTGAGCCTGCTCGGATCCGACCGCTTCCAGAGTGAGTCCTGCGGCCGTAAAGGTGAATCGCAGGGCGGCTTCGCGTTCCAGCACGAGCTGCACGCGACGCGTCGCTTCGATCAGCTCCGCCGTGTTCATGACCGCGTAATTGTCCACATTCTGCGGGAACAACCGGCGAACCGGAGGAAAGTTGCCCTTGATCAACAACGACGTAACGGTCTTCTTGTTTGCGGTGAAGGCAATCAGTTCGCGATCATCCGTGTTGGTGACCGAGATGGAAATCGTGCCGCTGTGCCCGAAGGTTTTGCCGACCTCCTGCAGGGTACGGGCGGGCACCAAGGCGGTGATGGTTCCCTGGCCAGTGTTGCTGCCGGGATCCCAATCGATTTCGCGCACGGCCACGCGATACCGGTCGGTGGCAACCAGGCCGAGGCTGTTCTCGGTCACTTCGAGCTGAACTCCCGTAATCACCGGAGTGACGTCATCGCGGGAGGCGGCGACCGCGACCTGAGCCACGGCTGCGGCAAATTCCTCGGCGGGAACGAGCCCGGATTCCGCGCTGACCTGCGGAATGCTGGGATATTCCTCCACCGGCATAGACAGCAGCGTGAAGTTTGCGGAGCCGCAGCTCACTTTGATCCGGGATTCCTCGGTAGAGAAATGCACGGGGGAGTTCGGCATTCTGCTGGCGATCTCGGCGAGCAACCGGCCCGAGACCAGAACCCGTCCGGTTTCCTCGACGTCGGCGGCGATTTCGGTTTGAGCCGACACCTCGTAGTCGAACGACGACAAAATCAGTCCGGTTTCGGTGGCCTCGATCAGCACTCCGCTCAGGATCGGCAGGGTCGTGCGCTGGGGGAGGAGCTTGACAGCGAAGGACACTGCTTCGCTGAAGACATCGCGGTTGGCCGTAAATCTCACGAAAACCACTCCTGTTCGATCGAGGCAATTGGGTAGGGGCTCCATGCTAGTCGTCTTGTAATTACATCAATGACGAGCCGGCGGAACGAGGTGTGAATGCGCTAAAGGTTGTCGGATCTAGAAATAAGAAGTTAAAGGTTAATCTTCTTAACCGCTGTGGAAACTGTGGATAACTTTGTTATTCCCTTGGAATCATTGGGAACTACAACATTGTGACTTGTTGACGACCTGTGGAGACTTTGAGCCCGAAGTGGAATGACAACAATTCTTGTCATTCGAGTTTTCACAGCCGAGCCAAAAGTTTCAACAGGCAGTGCCACAAATTTTGTGTAGTTTCCACAGGCTTATCCACAGGTGTGAAACTCAAAAATAAATCGCTTAACTACTTGTACCGGTGGTCCTGCTTGATCCGGTTTGTAAGCTCGGTTACCTGGTTGTAGATGCTGCGACGCTCTTTCATCAGCTCACTGATCTTCTTGTTGGCGTACGTCACCGTCGTGTGGTCGCGGTTTCCAAAGAGCTGCCCGATCTTGGGCAAAGACAGGTTTGTCAGCTCCCGGCACAGATACATCGCGATTTGTCGAGCCGTTGCGACAGCCTGCGACCGCGATGACCCATAGAGGTCATCAACGGTGAGTTTGAAGTAATCAGCAGTGTTGGTGATGATGTCCACCGGCGCGATTACGTTGTCTTCATCCAGTGTGATCAGGTCTTTAAGTACCGTCTGCACCAGGCCCATATCGACCGGAGTCCGGTTGAGGCTGGCGAAGGCGGTCACCCGAATCAGGGTGCCCTCCAATTCCCGAATGTTCGAGGACACCTTGGACGCCATGAATTCCAGGATGTCGTCGGGAACCTGCAACTTTTCGCTCTGCGCTTTCTTGCGCAGAATCGCGATACGGGTCTCGAGGTCGGGCGCCTGCACATCCGTGATCAGGCCCCACTCAAAGCGGGAACGCATGCGGTCCTCAAAACCCGTGAGGTGCTTGGGCGGCAGGTCGCTGGTGATCACGACCTGCTTATTGTGATCGTGCAGAGTGTTGAAGGTGTGGAAAAAGGCTTCCTGAGTCTCGGCCTTACCCTGCAAGAATTGGATATCGTCAATCATCAGGATGTCGATATTGCGGTAGCGGGCCTGGAATGCCGACCCACGGTTGTTGGCAATGGAGTTGATGAAGTCGTTGGTGAACTCTTCCGAACTCACGTACCGCACTCGAATTCCGGGGTACAGGCTCATCGCGTAATGCCCGATCGCGTGTAGCAGGTGGGTCTTGCCCAATCCGGAGGATCCGTAGATGAACAAGGGGTTGTACGCCTTCGCCGGCGCCTCGGCCACGGCGACGGCCGCAGCGTGGGCGAAACGGTTGGACTGTCCGATCACGAAATTGTCGAAGCTGTACTTGTTGTTGAGCCGGGTGTCGTGCGGTCGATCCGGAGAGGTGCTCTCAAAAACAGACTGCGGCGCAGCGGGGGTGGCCACATCAGGCTGGATCACCGGAGCCTGCTGAACCGGACGCAGCGATTCCTGTTCCAGCTCGGGGTTCACCACGACATAGAACGTCGTCACGGCCGTGGTCTCTTCGAGCTGCCCCATCGCCGTGAGCAGCGGCACGCGCATGCGCTGATTGAGCATGCTCGCCGTGAACTCGTTGGGTACCTCGAGGTAGAACGTGCCGGCCGCGATGCCTTTGGGTTCTACCAGACTGAGGAAGCCATACAACATCGGGGTGATGGTGACGTCCGACTCGAGTGTGGTCAGCACCGATGCCCAGGTCTGGGATATCGGTTGTTCCCCGTCTGCCATGAGTTCCTTCAATCTGTTCGCTGTGGACGTGCGCTCGTGGGTGCCGCACGGATGATCCGGCCCCGCTGTGGTCCAACGCTGCGGTCAATTTCGTAGTTATCCACCGGTTGTACCCAGATATGGCGGGATATTCACGAAATTGTCCACAACCTGTGGATAACTTTCCTTTACGCTAGTCACGTCGGTCCCCGGTGGCGAATTTTCGGGCATATTTGCACAAATCTTCTGGCGTGTCCTTGCCGCTCCTACTCCCAGTCCGTCGTCAAACTCGGCGGTTTCGCCGCATCAGTTTGACCAGATCACGTCAAGGCCGTAGTTTTATTTAGTTGACCCTGTCCTTGGGCCAACCAATTCTTTCCCGGCCGCTGTTTCGGCCAGCGGAGACAACAGTGGAGAAATCATGAGCAAGAGAACGTTCCAGCCGAACAACCGTCGTCGCGCCAAGGTGCACGGCTTCCGTCTGCGCATGCGTACCCGTGCGGGTCGCGCAATCCTCGGTGCCCGTCGTCGCAAGGGTCGCACCGAACTTTCCGCCTAAGCACTCCGGTGCTCGCGCAGGTCAATCGCATCAGAATCGGAAGCGACTACCAGGTAGTCGTTCGCCGAGGTGTGCGGGTCGTCGGCCCGCACACGGTGACATGCCTGCGCATGGGCGCAGAAAATACTCCGGTGCGGTTCGGCTTCATCGTTGCCAAGAACGTGGGCAACGCGGTCGTGCGCAACCGGGTGCGTCGCCGGCTGAAAGCGGCGAGCTTTGAGCTGCTGCCGAAAGTTCCCCCGGGCACCGACATAGTTTTTCGGGCTCTGCCGTCTATTGCGGTGGTGGAGTTTTCAGATCTGGCCGCGGAGTTGGCGCGTGGAATCACCGCAGCCGTGGCCAAGGGGCAGCGCAGCCGATGAAAGCCGTGGCCGTGACGGTATGGCTGCTGCCCCGCAACCTCCTCGTGGTGCTTCTTCGCATCTACCGTGCAGTGATTTCCCCGCTTTATGGCGAGGTGTGCAGGTACTATCCATCTTGTTCGGCTTATGCACTCGGAGCGGTTCAGGAACATGGTGTTGTCGTTGGCGCTGCGCTGGCGACTCGTCGCCTCGCGCGATGTCATCCGTGGTCTGAGGGCGGAATCGATGACGTTCCCCTCAGAAGCATCCGTCGCTACACCGTGACGAAGTTCGGATTTGTCGTCGCACGAAGCCACCGAAAGGGCTGACCCGAAGTATGGATTTTATAGGCACGATTCTCTGGCCACTGAAGTGGGTTGTCGAGCTGTTGCTCGTAGCGTTCCACTCTCTCTTCTCGACCTTCGGAATGGGATACAACGACGGCATCACCTGGGTGCTGTCGATCGTCGGTCTCGTCATCGTCGTACGTGCGGCCCTGATCCCTATCTTCGTGCGCCAGATCAAGAGCCAGCGCAAGATGCTTGAGGTTGCCCCGCAACTCAAGAAGATCCAGGACAAGTACAAGGGCAAGAAGGACCAGTTCTCCCGTGAGGCCATGTCTCGAGAGACCATGGCCATGTACAAGAAGACGGGCACCAACCCGCTCGCCTCCTGCCTGCCCCTGCTGTTGCAGATGCCGATCTTCTTCGCCCTGTTCTCGGTTCTCAACGACGCCCAGCGCGCCCAGGCCGGCGTGGGCCCGCTCAACGATTCACTCGCCAACAGCTTCGGCAACGCCACTCTGTTCGGCGGTGCCCCGTTGCACGATTCCTTCGCTTCCCAGTGGACGCCGATGATGGCCGGACAGGACTTCAACCTGTCCGTCATGATCATCGCGGCCGTCATGGTCGTGCTGATGACCGCATCGCAGTTCGTCACGCAGCTGCAGATCGTGTCCAAGAACATGTCGCCCGAGACCAAGGCGAGTCCCATGTTCAAGCAGCAGCGCATCATGCTGTACCTGCTGCCCCTCGTCTTTGCTTTTTCCGGTGTCGCCTTCCCGCTCGGCGTGATTTTCTACTGGCTCACCTCCAACTTCTGGACGATGATTCAGCAGTTCCTGGTCATTCGCAACATGCCCACGCCGGGCAGTCAAGCGGCCAAGGCTCGCGAAGAGCGCATGGCCCGCAAGGGCAAGCTGCTCGCAGCCGACGGCGAGATCATTGCCCTGGACGAGCCCAAGAAGCCCGTACAGCGTCAACAGCCCGTCAACAAGGCCCGTGCGAAGAAGCAGACCGGACCTAAGAAGTAGTTCGCACCTGACCGCGGGTCATCCTGGCCCGCATGACGCAGCAATGCGGACCCACGAAGCAGAAGGAAGCAAACATCGTGCCTGATAACCGTGCCGAGCCCGTCAACGCCGACGAGCCCCTCAGTGTCGACGAGCCCCTCAGTGCCGACGAGACACCGCGTGCCGACGAGACACCGCGTGCCGACGAGACACCGCGTGCCGACGAGGTGCTCAGTGTGTCTGAGCTGATCCCTGAGGCCGACGTGGTGACGGATGCGCCCGGGCCGGTGGCTAAGCCGG
>JBBQYN010000003.1:0-29724 GCA_038208655.1 Actinomycetales bacterium | reverse complement strand
ACTGGGGGTCCTTCGGGGCGGTCGGGGTCACGGCCGCGTCGGGGGTGGCCATCGACATGCTCGGTCGGGGGATGTGCAGGCGCATCACGAGGGCGTCCACGTTGTCGGGCTGGTAGTAGCCCGCGCGCACACCGAGCTGTTCGAAGCCGAGGCTGAGGTAGAGGCTCTGGGCACCCGGGTAGTCGGCGCGCACCTCCAGGAAGACCTCGCGGGCGCCGCGCGTGCGGGCCTGTGCGATGAGGGTGAGCATCAGGGTGCGGCCGAGCCCGTGGCCGCGCGCGGCCTCGGTCACGGCGATGGTCTGAATGTCGCTTTCCACGGCTCCGGTGGGCGCGAGCAGCCCCGCGTACGCGTCGAGGAGGTCGGGATGGTCGGGGTGGAAGGCCACCAGGTAGTAGCAGTTGGGGTCGGTGACGTCACGCAGCATCATGTCGGCGCTCCAGGCATCCGACTCGAAGATGCGGGTTTCCAGCTGCATGATGCCGGGAACGTCGGCGGCCGTGGCGCGGCGCAGCTGCCACGTCATTGCCGCACCCGTTTGCGCAGGGTCGGCACGACCGCGTCGGGTGAGCGCAGGTACAGGGCCTGGTCGGGGGCGAAGGGGCGGCCGTGCGCGAAGCTGAGTTCGGCGACCAGGCCGAGGTCTCCCGCCGAGACGGTGGCCGCGTCGAGGCGGGGCAGCGCGGCGTGGCGCCAGTCGGCCTCGAGCAGCGCGGCGGGCTGCGACAGGCCGGGCGCGGCCAGGCGCACCGGCAGTCCGGTGGCGTCCGCGCCGCTGTAGGCGCTCCAGTACACCTCACGGCGGCGGGCATCGGTCACCACGAGCAGCGGGCCGGTGTGACCGGCACGGTAGTGACCGAAGGCGATCGCGTCGTGGCTGATCACGGGCACCAGCGGGCGGGCGGCGGCGAACGCGAACACCCGGGCGGAGGCGATGCCCACGCGCAGGCCGGTGAAGGGCCCAGGGCCCATGCCGCCGACCACGCCGGAGAGCTCGGGGATGCGCACGCCGGCGTCCTGCAGGCACTGTTCGATGAGCGGGCCCACGACCTCGGCGTGCCGCATGGTGTCGGGCACCCCGTGTTCGGCCAGCACGCCGCGGTCGAGGTCGACGACGGCGACACTGGTGCCGGCGGAGGTGTCAATGGCGAGAAGCACCCGTTAAGCCTATACGGGCGGGGTGTCGGTCTCGGGCGCGTCGTCGGCCGCGGCCGTGCGTTCGGCGCGGGCCTTATGCTGGGCCCGCACGGCCTTCACCGCAAGTTGCAGGGCGGCGACCAGGAGCAGGGCGGCGAAGAGGATGCTGGAGACCCGTGGGGTCATCAGCAGGGCCAGGGCCACTCCGGGAACGGATGCGGCGACCGCGGCGATTCCCACCACCACGCCGGCTCGTACGTCGACCAGACCGCCACGGAGGTTGGCGATGGTGCCCACGATGCCGGTGGGGATCAGCACGAGCAGCGAGGTGCCCTTGGCGACGAGGTCGCTGATGCCGAAAATGGCCACGAGGGCCGGCACGGCGATGACGCCGCCGCCGATACCGAACAGGCCCGACGCGATTCCCATGATCAGGCCGAGAGCGATGTAGCCGAAGAAGACCAGCGGGGTCAGGTCAAGCTGGTCGCCACGCACCGGTTCCAGCAGCACCATGCGCACGGCCACGAGCAGCATCAGCACGATGAACATCCAGCGCAGCCAGACGAGGGGGATGCTGCGTAGCAGCACGGCCCCGATGATCGCGCCGACCACCGCGCCGGCGGCGATGATTCCGGCGGCGACCAGGTCAATCTCGTCGTTGACGAAGTACGTGACCGAGCCGACCAGGGCGGTGGGGATGATCGCCACGAGGGAGGTGGCGCCAGCGCTGCGCTGGTCCATCTGCACGAAGCTGATCAGCAGCGGCACCATGATGATGCCGCCGCCCACGCCGAAGGCGCCCGAGAGCAGCCCTCCGATGAGGCCGATGATGACCAGGGTGATCCAGTAGCGGGTACCGCGGCCGGTCGTCGTTGTCGCCATCACCACGATCCGCCCGAGAATCGCCGGGCGAGGGGTCGACGGGGGGTGCACTGTTTTGAGGCCATTGGCTCAGCCTAAACGCCCGTGGTGCCGGGCCCGCACCGCCATGGTGTCAGGTCACGAAGAGCACACCGGCGGCGACGAGCGCGATTATGACGAGAATGGTGCGCAGCACCGGGGCGGAGAGTTTGCGGCCCACCCGGGCGCCGATCAGTCCGCCGGTGAAGGAGCCCACGCCGATGAGCAGCACGATCATCCAGTCCACGGTGCCGCTGGAGATGAAGATGATCGACGACACCAGGTTGGCCAGCCCGGCGAGCACGTTCTTGGCGCCGTTCGCCCGGTGGATGTCTGTGGACCACAGGATACCGAGCAGGGCCAGCAGGATCACGCCCTGCGCCGCCCCGAAATAGCCGCCGTAGACACCGGTGCCGAGCACGCCGAGAACCAGACCGAATGTCACCGGGCGGGTGTCTGCCGAGGTGCCCTCCGGGGCCTTGCGCCGCACGAATCGTGCCACCCGAGGCTGGATCGCCGAGAGAACGGCGGCGAGCACCAGCAGGTACGGGATGACGATCAAGAAGGCTTCTTCCGGCAGTATCAGCAGCAGCAGGCCGCCGACGATGCCGCCGACCGCGGAGAACACGGCCATGATGCCCACGGCCCGCCACTGTCCGGCCAGCTCACGGCGAAACCCGTACACGCCGGCGATCGATCCCGGCACCAGCCCGACGGTGTTCGACACGTTGGCGGTGATCGGCGGAATTCCCAGCGCCAGCAGCGTGGGGAAAGTGATGAGCGTTCCCGCTCCCGCGACGACGTTGATCACCCCGGCCACGAGGCCGGCGAGCAGAATTATGGCGGCGTCAAGAGGGCTCATTCACTCATTGTCCCCCACGGTTCGAGCGCGTCAGGCCCAGCGCGGGCCGTGCGCGGTAATCGTGACCGTGCGCGGTTCGTCGATGTCGTCGGTATCGGCATCGTCGTCGTCGGCGGATGCGAGGCCCGGGGCACCGCCGCGCGGTCGGTCGATTTCGACGTCGAGCCACGAGTCGGTGATGCCGTCGAGCAGGCCACGACCCCATTCCACGACCACCACAGAGCGGGCGAAATCGATGTCGAGGTCGTCGAGTTCTAGTGCACTGGCGAGCCGGTAGGCATCCACGTGCACCAGGTTCGGGCCACCGACGAGGCTCGGATGCGTGCGGGCGAGCACGAAGGTGGGGCTCGTGACCGGGCCGCGCACCTGCAACCCCTCACCGAGGCCGCGGGAGAGTGTGGTCTTGCCGGCACCGAGCGGGCCGGTGAGCACGAGCAGATCACCGGCGCGCAGGCGCGCCGCGAGCCGAATACCGAGGGCGTGCATTGCCTCGGCATCGGCGACGACCAGCGTCTCGCCGGGCGTCGTGTCGGTTGGTGTCCGCTCGGCGGGCATCCGTTCGGCGCCGGGCCCGATCTCGGTCATGACTCTCCCTCGGCCACCACGAAGGCGCAGGCCACGCCGGCGTCGTGGGTCATCGTCACATGTACCCGGCTGATCCCGAGCGCCGCGAGCACGGCGCCGAGCGGCCCGGTCAGGCTGAATTCCGGATTGCCGTGACCGTCGCTGACGATTTCCATGTCCTGCCAGGTCAAAACCCCGCTGTGTCCGAGGGCCTTGACCAGGGCTTCCTTTGCCGCGAACCGGGCCGCCAGGGACGCCGACGGCAGGTTGCGTTCGCTCTGAGCGAACAGGCGCGGCACGAGGCCGGGGGTGCGCTCGACTTGGCGCGCAAACCGCGCCAGGTCGACCACGTCGACGCCGATCCCCCGGATCACCCGAGCACCCCGGTTTCGTTACTCGACCGTGACGGACTTGGCCAGGTTGCGCGGCTGATCCACGTCCAGCCCCTTCGCCGTGGCCAGTTCCATCGCGAACAGCTGCAACGGCACCACGGCCAGGAACGGCTCGAACAACGGCGCCGCCAACGGAATGTGCAGCACCGTGTCGGTGAACGGCAGCACCGCGGCGTCACCGATCTCGGCGATCGCGATGATGCGGGCGCCGCGCGCCCGAATCTCCTGAATGTTGGAGACCACCTTCGGGTGCAGGTGCGCCGACCCGCGCGGGCTCGGCACCACCACGAACACCGGCTGGCCGGGCTCAATCAGCGCGATCGGACCGTGCTTGAGCTCACCGGCAGCGAACCCCTCCGCGTGGATGTACGCCAGCTCCTTGAGCTTGAGCGCACCCTCGAGCGCGATCGGGAAGCCCACGTGACGGCCGAGGAACAGCACCGCACGGGAATCGGTCATCCAGGTGGCCAGCTGGTGCACGGCTTCCCCCTGCAGCAGCGTGTTGGCGATCTTCTCCGGAATGCCCTGCAGCTCCACGACCTGCTCGGCCAGTTCGGCTGCGCCCAGTGTGCCGCGCACCCGCGCCAGGTGCAGAGCGAACAGGTACAGCGCCGCGATCTGCGCGACGAACGCCTTCGTCGAGGCGACCGCGACCTCGGGGCCGGCGTGGGTGTAAATCACCGCGTCGCTCTCCCGGGGAATCGTGGCGCCCTGGGTGTTGCAGATCGAGATGGCCTTCGCGCCGCACTCGCGGGCGTACTTCACGGCCATCAACGTGTCCATCGTCTCACCGGACTGGCTGATCGAGATCACCAGGGTGTTCGCGCTGAGCACCGGGTCGCGGTAACGGAACTCGTGGCTGAGCTCCACGTCCACAGGAACCTGCGCCCACTTCTCAATGGCGTATTTCGCGGTCTGGCCGGCATACGCGGCCGTGCCGCACGCGATGATCACGATGCGCGCGATACCGGCGAGCACCTCGTCACCGAAATCCACCAGCTCGGGAATGACGACTTCACCGTCGGTGATGCGGCCGCGCAGGGTGTTCGAGATGGCATCGGGCTGCTCCGAAACCTCCTTGGCCATGAAGCTGCTCCAGCCGCCCTTGTCCGAAGCGGATGCGTCCCACGCCACGTTGAACTCTTCCGTCTCCACGGGAGCGCCGAAGAAGTCCGTCACGGTGACCTTGTCGGCGGTGATCGTCACGATCTGGTCCTGGCCGATGGCCACGGCCCGGCGGGTGTACTCCACAAACGCGGCCACGTCGGAACCGAGGAAGTTCTCCCCGTCGCCCAGGCCGATCACCAGCGGCGAGTTACGGCGAGCGCCGACCACGACGCCGGGCTGGTCCTGGTGCACGGCCAGCAACGTGAACGCGCCGTCGAGACGGCTGACGATGTTGGCGAACGCCTGGCCGAGGTCGCCGACCTTCTGGTACTCCCGGCCGAGGAGCACGGCGGCCACCTCGGTGTCGGTTTCACTCTCGAAGGTGAAGCCTTCGGCGAGGAGTTCGTCTTTCAACGGGCCGAAGTTCTCGATGATGCCGTTGTGAATCAGGGCGAGACGACCGTTGTCGGCCAGGTGCGGGTGCGCGTTCTGGTCGGTCGGCCCGCCGTGCGTGGCCCAGCGGGTGTGGCCGATGCCGGTGCTGCCCGGGTTGATCGGGTTGGCGGCGAGTTCATCGGTGAGCATCTTGAGCTTGCCGGCGCGCTTGACGGTGTTCAACGCGCCCGCGGCGTCGATCACGGCGATACCCGCCGAGTCGTACCCTCGATACTCGAGTCGACGCAAACCTCCCATCAAAACCTCAACAGCTTGATTGACGCCTCCGACGTATCCCACGATTCCACACATGGACCCGATTTTAGTCGGACTAAGCTTGGGGAAATGTCCGACCCGGTGCTCAACCCCGCAAACAAGGTTCACGGCACCCCCTTTGTGGAGCTGGACCGTGCCGACTGGGCGGCGCTCGCGCCGTCGACCCGGCTGCCGCTGCGTGAGACGGAGCTCGTGCAGTTGCGCGGGCTCGGCGAACCCCTGGACCTAAAAGAGGTCACCGATGTGTACCTGCCGCTGAGCCGACTGTTGAACCTGTACGCGGCCGGGGCCCGCAACCTGCACCGGGCCACGAGCGATTTCCTCGGCGAACGCGCCCTGCACGTGCCGTTCGTGATCGGGGTGGCCGGGTCTGTCGCGGTCGGCAAGTCCACCATCGCCCGGCTGCTGCGAGAGCTGCTGGCACGCTGGGAAGACACTCCCCGGGTGGAGCTGGTGACCACGGACGGTTTTCTGCTGCCCAACGCCGAACTGGAACGCCGCGGCATCATGGCCCGCAAGGGTTTTCCGGAGGCCTACGATCGGCGGGCGCTGCTGCGCTTTGTCAGCGCCGTCAAGAGCGGTGCCGCCGAGGCTCGCACTCCCTTCTATTCACACCTCAGCTACGACATCGTGCCCGACGCGCAGATCATCGTGCGTCAGCCTGACATTCTCATCGTCGAGGGCCTGAACGTGCTGCAGCCTCCCGGGCAGGGCAGCGGACTGGCCGTGAGCGACCTGTTCGACTTCACGATTTACGTGGACGCCCGCACGCAGGACATCGCCCGGTGGTATGAGGAACGGTTTCTCAAGCTGCAGCGCGGCGCCTTCACCAACCCGCGGTCCTACTTCCACCGCTACGCCCAGATGAGCGAGGCGGAGGCGCGAGCCAAGTCCCGTTCCATCTGGACCAGCATCAACGAGCCCAACCTGCTGCGGAACATCCGTCCCACCCGGTCGCGGGCGACGCTGGTGCTGCGTAAAGACGCCGATCACGCCGTGTCGAAGGTGCTGCTGCGCAAGGTCTGACCCGACGGCCGGGCCCCGCGCAGCGGGCGCTAGCCGCGCCGGCCCATACTGCGAAACTTGGCCACCCGGGCCGGCAACAGCTCGTCAACCGGGACCAGCGCCAGCACGGCGAGCTCGTACTCGATCGCTGCGGCCATGCGCTCGGAGAACGGTCGCGCTTCCAGCGCCGCGTCGGGCCGCTCGTCGACGACGTGGTCGACCAGCCCGTCGGCGACCAGCGCTGCCACGTTGATGCCCTGGGCCGCGGACATTTGCGGGGCGAAGTCCACGCTGCGGTGCACGATGGCGCTGGCACCTTCGGGCGGTAGCGGCGACAGCCAGGCGTGCTGCGCGGCGATGGTGCGGTCCGCGGGCAGCAGCGCGAGCGCCCCGCCGCCGGCGCCCTGGCCCAGCAAGACCGACACGCTCGGTGCGCGCAACCCGATCAGGTCGTGCAGGGATCGGGCGATCTCGCCGGCCAGTCCGCCCTCTTCGGCTTCCCGCGACAGCGCGGCCCCGGAGGTGTCGATCACCGTCAGCAGCGGCAGCCCGAGCTCCTCGGCCAGCCGCATGCCACGCCGTGCCTCCCGCAGGCTGGCCGGTCCCATCGCGTTGTTCTGCGAGGGCCGGCGCCGGTTGTGGCCGAGCACGATGCAGGCCTGTTCACCGAAACGGGCGATCGCCAGCAGCAGCCCCGGGTCCTTCTCGCCCTGTCCGGTGCCGTTCAGGGGAAGTACGTCGCGGGCCCCCCAGGCGAGCAGTTGCCGCAGGTCGGGGCGGCGGGGATTGCGTGAGATCTCGACGGATGCCCAGGCCTCGGCATCCGTCGGCGTCACCTCGAGCGTCGCCGGCGGCCGCACCGCGTCGGTGGGCTGTTGCACGAGCATGCTCAGTGCACGGTCGACGATCTCGCCGAGCTGTTCGGGTGGCACGACCGCGTCGACCAGGCCCTTGTCGAAGAGGTTCTCGGCCGTCTGAATGTCGGCCGGGAACTCGCTGCCGTAGAGAGCCTCGTAGACCCGCGGGCCGAGGAAGCCGAGCAGGGCGCCGGGCTCGGCCACGGTGACGTGCCCGAGTGAGCCCCAGGACGCCATCACCCCGCCGGTGGTGGGGTGGCGCAGGTAGACCAGGTAGGGCAGGCCGGCCTGCCGGTGCGCCCGCACCGCGGCGGTGATGCGCACCATGGACAGGAACGCGAGGGTACCCTCCTGCATGCGGGTGCCGCCGGAAGCCGGACCGGCCAGCAACGGCAGTCCCTCCCGCGTCGCCCGCTCCACACTTTCCACAATGCGGTCCGCGGCGGCCTGCCCGATCGATCCGGCCAAAAACGCGAACTCGCTCACGATCACGGCGACCTTCCGGCCACGGATGCGGCCCAGCCCGGTGACCACAGATTCGTCCAGACCACTTCGGGCCCGGGCCTTCTCCAGGTCGGCGCGGTAGGCGGCATCCGGATCAGGATCGCTGATCGGCTGGTCCCAACTCTCGAAGGACCCCCCATCGAGCACCACGCCGATCAGTTCGGTGGCGTTCAGGTGCCGGATGGTGACGGTGTCTGCGGTCATGGTGTCAGTTCCCCTCGGTGGCGATGCGCAACCAGTCCCGGATGGCGTCGCCGTTCTGGTTGAGTGTGGGCGGCGCGGTGTGCGCCCGGTTCGTGGTCTCGCTGGTGTCACCCGGTCCGAAGAAGCGCACGGGCGGGCCGGGCAGGGTGATCGGCCCGAGCACGGCATGGTCGACGTCGATCACCAGGCCCTGCGAGTGCACCTGGTCCCAGGCGTACACCTCCTCAAGGGTGCGCACCTTGCCGGCCGGAATACCCACCTCGTTCAGGCGGGCGAGCAGCGCTTCCGGCTCCCATGCGGCGAACACCCGCTCCACGTCCTCGATCAGCAGCCGGCGGTTCTGCACCCGGTCGCCGTTGGACGCATACTCCGGGCGGGCCGCATCGAGCCCGAAGGCGCCGGCGAAGGTCGCCCAGAGCTTCTCGCTGCCCACGCTGATCTGCACGCTGCCACCCCGGCAGTGGAACAGACCGTACGGCGCAATCGACGGATGGTGGTTGCCCTGCGCCTCGGGCACCTCGTGCGCCACGGTCGAGCGGGTGCCCTGGAAGGCATGCACCCCCACGATCGCCGCCAGCAGCGACGTGCGCACGATCTGCCCCTTGCCGGTGCGTTCCCGTTCGAGCAGAGCGGCGAGCAGGCCGAACGCGCCGTACATGCCCGAGAGCAGGTCGGCGATGGGCACGCCGACCCGCTGCGGGTCGTTCGGCCCGGAGCCGGTCAGGGACATCAGCCCCGCCTCGCCCTGCAGAATCTGGTCGTAGCCGCTGCGACTGGACTCGGGCCCGTCGTGACCGAACCCGGTAATGGAAAGAATCACCAGGGCCGGGTTGAGCTCGTGCAGTTGCTCGGTGGAGAACCCGAGGCGGTCGAGCACGCCCGGGCGGAAGTTCTCCACCACCACATCGGCCCGTGTGATCAGGTCGGTGAGCACCCGGTGACCGTCCTCGCTTTTCAGGTCGAGGGCGATGGACTCCTTGTTGCGGTTGCAGGAGAGAAAGTAGGTGGACTGGCGGTCAGCGTCCGGTCCGACGAAGGGCGGACCCCAGCCGCGGGTGTCATCCCCGGTGCCCGGCGTTTCCACCTTGATGACCCGGGCGCCCAGGTCGGCCAGCATCATGCTGGCGTGCGGGCCCGCGAGGGCGCGGCTGAGGTCGACGACGAGGTAACCGGTGAGGGGGCCGCGGGGGGCGGCATCCGTGTCAATGTTGCGGTTCATGATGGTGCCTTCCGATGGGGTCGTCGTTTAGAGCCAGCCCGGGACAACCAGGATCAGCCACGCGATCGCCGGCCCGGCGACCACGACGATGCCGCTGTAGCCGAGGATCTGTTTGTAGAACTTCTCCTTGTTCACCTCGTCGGGAGCGTTGGCCAGCACCAGGGCGCCATTGGTCGAGAACGGCGACACGTCCACGATCGTGGAGGAGACGGCGAGGGCGCAGATCACGCCGACCGCTCCGATCTCGCCCGTGGCCAGGAACGGCACGGCGAGGGGGATGAGGGCCGCGAGAATGGCGGTCGAGCTGGCGAAAGCGGAGACCACGGCGCCGATGTAGCAAATCAGTAGTGCCGCCAGCAGCGGCATGCCCAGCTGGGCGACGCCGTCGGAGACGTACTCGATGGTGCCGGCCTCTTGCAGCACGCCCACGAAGGTGAGCATGCCGCAGATGAGCAGCACGGTCGACCAGCTGATTTTGTTCACGGCGCCCTTTTGCGCCTTCGGCGACACCAGGGCCAGAATGATCGCGATGGTGATCGAGACGAAGCCGACGTCCACGCTGAAACCCAGCGCGACCACGGCGAGGGCGATGAGCCCCGCAATGGTCACGATCTGGCCGATGCGCTCACTGCGGGTCACGGTGGGCTCGGTGTCGGGCGTGGTGGCGATGGCGGCCGTGCCGGCCGGGTCGCGCGGGCCGTAGATGCCCGAACCGAAGCCCTTAAAGGTGACGTCACCGGCGGCGCGGATGCCCACACTCACCGACAGGCGTGCCTCTGCGGCCTGTTCCACGAAGTCGCCCACGCGAGCGTTGACGAGCGTGCGGCCACCGAGCACCGTAAACAGCACAGCGGCGATCATCACGTTGAAGGCGAGGCTGGCCAGGAACAGTGCGGTCGGGTTCGACTCCAGCGTCGTCTGGTCGAGGATGCCGTTAACGGTGACGCCGTACACGGCGATCGGTGAGAATCCGCCGGCCTGGGCTCCGTGAATGACCATCATGCCCATCAGCAGCGGGCTGATCTTGTACTTGCCGGCGAAGTTGAGGGCGATCGGGGCGATGATGGCCACCGCGGCCGGCGACAGGGCGCCCACCGAGGTGATCAGCGCGGTGATGGAGAACATCACCCACGGGATCAGGCCCACCCGGTTACCGACCATGCGTACGGCACCGCGCACCAGCAGGTCAATGGTGCCGTTGTTCTGCGCGATGGCGAACAGGTAGGTGACCCCGACGATGGTGAGGAACAGCCCGCCGGGGAAGTTATCCAGAATGTCGGCGGTCTCCATGCCCAGGAAAACGGCGCCGAGCAGGAACGCACCCACGAAGGCGAGCGCGCCCATATTCAGCGGCAGCAGCGTGGCAAGAATGAACATCACCGCCAGGATGATGATGGACAAAACGGGAGCGGACATCATTGTTCCTCCATTGGCATAACCGGTCATCCGCAGCTCTGCGGACCGTGATCGAAGTGGATCACTGGACTAGCCTCTTAGACACTCGGTCACTTGTCAAGAGGACTAGGGTTAATCACAATCACCGAGGAGGCTTTGATGTCTGACCCGTCCGCCGTGCCGCCGCAACCGTTTATTCGTCGAGTGGCGAAACCGCGTCTCTACGAGCAGCTGGTCACCGAGATCCTCGGCTACATCGAGTCGGCCCACCTCGGTGCCGGTGACCTCCTGCCGGCCGAACGTGACCTCGCCGAACGCCTCGGCGTGTCCCGGGCGACTCTCGCGCAGGCCTTGGTCGCTCTCGAAGTGCTCGGCGTCATCGATGTGCAGCACGGTACCGGCGCGGTCCTCGTGTATCGGCCTACCGTGGCATCCGTGATTCGGGGCCTGCGCGAGCACCGCAGCCGGCTGCCCGAAATCGTCGAGGCTCGCAGCACCCTGGAGATCAAGCTCGCCAGCCTCGCCGCCGAGCGCCGGACAGATGCCGACCTGGTCGCGATCGACTCAGCCCTGCACACCATGCGGCTCGAAATTGAAACGGGCGCCAACGGGGCCCACGGCGATGAGCTGTTCCATCAGGCCGTCACCGCAGCGGCGCACTCCCCTGTGCTCGGTCAGCTGATGGCCTTCATCGCCGACATGATTCGGGAGACCCGGCTGGAATCGCTCGGGCAGCCGGGCCGGCCCCATCAGTCCCTCGCCTCACACCGGGTGATCGCCGACGCCATCCGCGCCTCCGACCCGCACACGGCGGAAGCGGCGATGCTGGCGCACATCACGCTGGTGTCCGATGTGGCGTTCCTCGACTGAAGCGCGTTCGGCTAATTGCCCAGGCGTTGGCGCACGATGTCGGCGAGGCTGTGGGCCAGACGGTCGGCGGTCGGCTGATCGGCCGCCTCCACCATCACGCGCACCATCGGTTCGGTGCCGGACGGGCGCAGCAAGACACGCCCGGTGTCGCCCAGTTCGGCTTCGGCTGCGAGGATCGCGTCGGCGATCACGGTGTCCGAGCTCAGGGCCCGGTGGTCGACGCCGCGCACGTTCACCAGAATCTGCGGGAAGACGGTCATCACGGAGGCGAGTTCGGCGATGGTTTTGCCGGTGCGGGCCATCTCGGCCACGAGGTGCAGTCCGGTCAAGATGCCGTCGCCGGTGGTGGCGAACTTGGTCATGATGACGTGGCCGCTCTGCTCGCCCCCGAGAGAGTAGCCGTGGGCGTTGAGTTCTTCGAGCACGTAGCGGTCACCGACCTTGGTCTGCACCATGGCGATGTCGTTGGCGGCCATGGCTTTGCGCAGGCCGAGGTTGCTCATGACCGTGGCGACCAGGGTGCGGTCCTTGAGCACGCCGCGCTCGGCCATCGATACGGCCAGGATCGCCATGATCTGGTCGCCGTCGATGATGGCGCCGGTGGCGTCCACGGCGAGGCACCGGTCCGCGTCGCCGTCGTGGGCGATGCCGATGTCGGCGCCGTGTTCGAGAACAGCCTGGGCGAGGTTGTCGAGGTGCGTTGAGCCGACGCCGTCGTTGATGTTGAGGCCGTCGGGGTCGGCACCGATCACGGTCAGCGTGGCACCGGCATCCGTGAACACCTGCGGCGACACGCCTGCGGCGGCACCGTGGGCGCAGTCGAGCACCACGTGCAGGCCGTCGAGGCGGTGCGGCAGGGTGCTGAGCAGGTGCACCACGTAGCGGTCTTCGGCGTCGGCGAAACGACGGATGCGGCCCACGTCACCGCCGATGGGCATGAGGGTGTCGCGGCCGATGTAGGACTCTATGCGGTCCTCGACATCGTCGGGAAGTTTGGTTCCGCCGAAGGCGAAGATCTTGATGCCGTTGTCGGGTGCCGGGTTGTGCGAGGCGGAAATCATCACGCCGAAGTCGGCCCCGATGTCGGAGATCAAAAAAGCTGCTGCAGGGGTGGGGATCACGCCGGCATCGAGAACGTCGACGCCAGAACTGGCCAGGCCGGCGGAGACCGCTGCGGTGATAAACTCGCCCGAAACCCGGGGGTCGCGAGCAACGACGGCCACGGGACGGCGGCCGGATTCGCGTCGCGCTTCTGCGCGGCGACCTTTGGTGAGCACTGCAGCACTGGCCTGAGCCAGGCTCAGGGCCAGGCCAGCCGTGAGATCACGGTTGGCCAGGCCCCGAACGCCGTCAGTGCCGAAGAGACGAGTCATACGCCCAACGGCAATCGGGTTAGCGCTTGCTGAACTGAGGAGCCTTACGGGCCTTCTTGAGTCCGGCCTTCTTGCGCTCCTTGACACGAGCGTCGCGGCTGAGGAAGCCGTTCTTCTTGAGGATCGCGCGGTTGTTCTCTTCGTCGATCAGGTTCAGCGAGCGGGCGATGCCAAGACGCAGCGCGCCGGCCTGGCCGGACGGGCCACCACCGGTGATGCGTGCGATGACGTCGTAGCTGCCGAGCAGGTCGAGGACCTTGAACGGGTCGTTGATCAGCTGCTGGTGCAGCTTGTTGGGGAAGTAGTCCTCCAGCGCACGGCCGTTCACCACGATGGTGCCCGAGCCGGGAACGATGCGCACGCGGGCGATGGCCTGCTTGCGACGTCCCACGGCTGCGCCGGGAACGTTGAGGATGGCGCGGGGCGCCGTGGTTGCGGTCTCTGCGGGAGTCTCGGTCGAGTAGCTCTCCGGAGCCTGGTCAATCTGGTCTGCGATCTTCGCCACGATTGTGTGAATCCTTTTTCTAGAGTCTTAAGAAGTCTGGGGCGGACGCTACTGAGCGACCTGGCTGAGGGTGTACGGCTTCGGCTGCTGAGCCGAGTGCGGGTGCTCTGCACCGGCGTACACCTTGAGCTTGGACAGCTGGGCACGGCCGAGGGTGTTCTTCGGCAGCATGCCACGGATGGCCTTCTCGACCGCACGGGTCGGGTGCTTCTCGAGCATTTCGGAGTAGTTGGTCGCCGTGAGGCCGCCCGGGTAACCGGAGTGGCGGTAGGCGATCTTCAGGTCGAGCTTCTTGCCGGTGAGGGCAACCTTCTCCGCATTGATGATGATGACGAAGTCGCCACCGTCCATGTGGGGAGAGAAGGTGGCCTTGTGCTTGCCGCGCAGTAGAATCGCTGCGTGGCTGGCCAGACGTCCGAGGACGATATCGGTGGCATCGATGACAACCCAGTCGTGCTGGAGTTCGCTTGCCTTGGGGGTGTAAGTGCGCGTCACTGTTGTGCTGCTTTCTTCTTTTTCGAACGGAGGTGTTCGTGAATCCCGCTCCGGGCATGTTTTCCTGATGAAAACACTATCGATGGAGGGCTCACGTTCGGACGCCGTGCTGCAACGCACAGACATCAAGGGTCAACACTACTCGGCGGCGCGCACGACGGCAACTTCGGCGGGCACTGCCGTGACGAAAACCGCATCATTCGGGGCTCAGCGCGTGAAAATCGATGTGCAACCGCCGGTGTTCGTTGCCGCATCCGGTTTTCGTGCGATCAGCCCACGGCCCGGCCGCTGCCGGGGCTATTCGGCGTCGTCGCCGACGAGCACCGGCAGCGAGCGACGCCGGCGGGTGGCCACGGCGCGCAGTCGCATCTCGGCGTCTTCCGGGTAGCCCACCTGCATCAGGGTCAGTCCGTGTGCCTGCATCACCTTGAACTCGGTGATGCGGGTGCGGTCCATGCGCAGGTTCGCGAGCCGGGCGCCGGAGAGCCGGCCCTCCCCCACCGCGACCGTGGCGCCCACGAGTGCGCGCACCATGCTGTGGCAGAACGCATCCGCCGTGATGCTCGCCACCAGCACGCCGTCGGGGTCGCGCCGCCAGCGAAAGTCCTGCAACTCGCGAATGGTCGTGGCGCCGGGTTTGGGTTTGCAGTACGCCGCGAAATCGCGCAGGCCCACCAGCGTGGCGGCGGCCTCATCCATCGCTGCCAGGTTCAGGGTGGCCGGATGCCACGTGGTGCGCAGCCGCTGCTGCGGGTCGCGTA
The DNA here is from genome assembly GCA_038208655.1 of Actinomycetales bacterium. GTDB lineage: Bacteria > Actinomycetota > Actinomycetes > Actinomycetales > Microbacteriaceae > Cryobacterium. The sequence continues at coordinate 14,863 of JBBQYN010000003.1, read as the reverse complement.
CCGCGGCCAGGTCGGAGATGCGGTACTCATAGGTGCGCCAGAGCGCGGAGAACCGGGCGTCGAATCCGGGTGCGGCGACGGCGGCCGCCTTCAGTACGATGTCGGGCTTGGTGACCAGGATTCCGCCGAGACGGCGCAGCACCGCGGTGCCCAGCGTCACGGGCGGGCGCAGGCCGGTGCCGCGCTGCACGCGTACGAGGCTGTCGGCCTGTGCCGGTGACAGGTCGAAGTGGGCGACCTGCGCCTGGGCGTGCACGCCGGCATCCGTTCGACCGGCCACGAACAGGGTCGGGCTCGGCGGGTAGCGCAGCATGATCGAGGCGAGGCCATCTTCAATGTCGCCCTGCACCGTGCGAAAGCCGGGCTGACGGGCCCAGCCGGCGAAATCGGTGCCGTCATAGGCAAGATCCAAACGGATGCGCGTGGTCTCCGGCACCGGGGAGCCGTCAATCGGCGCAAAAAGAGTCACCCGCTCAGCTTATTCGGTGACGCCCGAGTTATCGTTGACGTTTGGCCGTGGCCGCTCCTCCCGGATGGATCTGTGATAACTGACAGCGCTGTGCTTGCTCCTCCCGCGACCGGTCTGTCCGCAGCCCGCACCACCCTGACCGCGCCGCCGGCCGCACCCGGCTCGCGGTCGCCGCGGCTGGCTGGTCTCGATGGGTTGCGTGCGTTGGCCGTGCTCGCGGTGGTGTTTTATCATTTCTTCCCCGATGCCGTCCCCGGCGGTTTTCTCGGCGTCGACGTGTTCTTCGTGATCAGCGGGTTTCTCATCACCGGGTTGCTCGTCTCCGAACACAGCCGCACCGGACGCGTCGACCTCCGCCGGTTTTGGCAGCGCCGGTTGAAACGGCTGGTACCGCCACTGGTGCCCGTGATCCTGGTCGGTTGCGCCGCCGCCTTCGCCCTGGGCGGTGACGTTCTGATGGGCCTGGGAGCACAACTGCTGGGTGCGGTGACATTCGGATACAACTGGGTGTCCCTGGCCGGTGACGTCAGCTATTTCACTGCCGACCAGCCAGAACTGTTTCGCAATCTGTGGTCGCTCGCCGTGGAGGAACAGTTCTACCTGCTCTGGCCACTGGCCCTGCTCCTGCTTCTGCGCATCCGTCGCGGGCGGGTACGACTGGCCCTGATCCTGGGCTTCGCCACGCTGTCTGCGGCATGGATGGCTGTACTCGTCACGCCGGGCGCCGATCCAACCCGGGCCTACTACGGTTCGGACAGTCACAGCTTCGGACTGCTGTTCGGAGCCGCCCTCGCACTGCTGCTGCGACGGGCTGCCGGCAGCCGCAACGAACTGCCGCGGCTGCGGCCCTGGCTGGGCGGCGCAGCGCTGGCGCTCTTGTTCGCCGCTCTCTGGGCACTGCCCAGCGATTCCCTGGCAACCTATCGGGGCGGGCTCGTGGCCGTGAGCCTGCTGACGGCCGTGGTGATTTGGGCCGCGGTGCGCGGGGGGCGTTTCGGGCACGCGTTGGACGTGGCCCCGTTGCGGTACCTGGGTGAGCGCTCCTACGGCATCTATCTGTGGCACTGGCCGATTCTGGTGCTGATGCAGTTGGCGTGGCCGCCGTCGCTGACCAGCGACGTGCCGATCGCCCTGGTCACGGCGACGCTGACCCTGCTCGCCGCCGCAGTTTCGTACCGATATGTGGAAGTTCCGATTCGAGACCGGGGCCTGCGCGAATTCGCGGCGCGTTTCGGGTATCTCGGCGGCAGGTCGGTGATCGCCCGCACCGGTCGCGCCCTCGCGCTGGCCCTGGCGCTGTTCCTGAGCACGGCGACCGTCGCCGCATTGCTGAACGCCCCCGCCACGACCACGGCGCAACAGGAAATCGCGCGCGGACAGGCCGCACTGGAGTCCGCCGAACGCCGTGCCGCGGTCATCGCGGCGCGGGTGGCGGCCGGGCGCGCAGCCGCACCACCCGCATTGTTGCCGGGCGGGGAATCGATCACCGCCGTCGGTGACTCGGTCATGCTCGCATCCGCTGCCGAGCTACATGCCACGTTCCCCGGCATCAGCATCGACGCGGCTGTCTCCCGAGGCATGCAACCCGCCGCGGAGATCCTGACCGCCGCCGCGGCCGCCGGCACACTCCGCCCGGTCGTCATCGTGGGGCTCGGAACCAACGGACCGGTCACCGACGGCGAGTTGCGAGCCATCGAGACCGCCATCGGCCCGGACCGGCAACTGATCCTGATGAACGCCTTCGCCGACCGGGACTGGACCCCGGGCGTGAATACGCTGTTGGCCACCTACTCCACCGCGCAACGCGCCGTGGTTCTGGCCGACTGGCACACGGCGATCGCGCCGCGCATGGACCTGCTCGCACAGGACCGCATCCACCCCGGGCCGCTGGGCGGTCAGATCTACGCCGACACCATCAGTCAGGCCCTTCTGGACCTCGCCGCTGGCGGCTAGTCCCGCCGAGTCCACTCACGTGCCCCGCCGCGGCGAGGGCGGGCGGGCTGTCACGTGACTAGAACTGCAACGTGTAAGCCATTTTGCGGTGCACGGCCTCGAAACCCATGCCCGTATACAGGCCGAGCGCCCCGGTCGGGCTGTCGGAATCCACGGCGAGGGTGACCCTGTCGTGCCCCAGCGCACGCCCCGCCTCGAGCTGAGCGGCCAGCAACGACTGGGCGATGTGTCGGCCGCGCCATCCGCTCGTCACACCCACGAGGTCGATGTAGCTCCCCGTGAACCCTTGGGTCTTCCAGACGTTCTCGTTCGCGGTCGACAACACGAAACCCACGACCTCATCGCCCGCCCACGCCACGAAGGACAGGTCCGGCCGAAACCAGCGACCGTTCACGAACGCCGCCCAGTTCTCATCGCTCATGGGCTGGCTCGCCCAGTGGTCCATGAATGCGTCATCGCGGGCCACATGCACCCGCTCCGAATCGGCGGGGGTGTACACGGCAATGCGGATGCCCTCGGCCGGCTCCACCGCACGCACCGGTTCCGTGAGTGGCCGCTGCAACGACAGAAAATAGCGGGTGAGGCCAAGCCCACCGCGCGCGAACAGTCGCGCGCTCTGCGGAGCCCGCTCATCGGCATAGGCGAAGATCCAACCCGGCAGGGTCTTCGGCGACGACGCCAGTTGCTGCCGGGCACGCCCCACCTGCCAGGCGAGCAGTTCCCGGCCCACGCCACGGCCGCGCAGGTCAGGATGCACTCCCCCGATCAGGATGGACCGCACCAGCGTCTCCTGCCGCGGCGGGCAGAGCACCATGCCATTGGCCACGATACGGCCGGCGCCGTCGAGACCCACGAGGGAATCGAGAGCGACATCCACGTGCGAATAACCGAAATCCGCAGCGATCGCGCCGCGGGTGGTGAGGTAGTTGGGGTGGTCGAGGCGCCCCATCGCCTCGCGCAAGGCCCAGATCCCGTCGATGTCGGCGTCGGTCGCGGCCCGCCACACTGCGATGTCCGCGTGCACCGGCAGGGCCAGAACAACGTCCGCGGTCACACGCTCGGTCAGGGGCGACAACGTTTCAGTCATGCACTCAGCCTAACCGGGCGTGCCGACCGCGACCGGGCACACAGAAGCGACCGGGCACACAGAAGGGCCCGGCCGAAGCCGGGCCCTTCAGGGTAACGCCTGAGGCGTGAGTGTTACTTGGTCTCCTCCACCGATGCCTCAACGGGAGCGTCAACGACGGACTCGTCAGCAGCGACCTCGTCGACGACAACGTCCTCGGCGGGCGCGTCGGCAACAACCGACTCGGCTCCGACGGGCTCGGCGACAACGGTAGCCGTCTTGGCGCGCTTGACCTTGGGGGTCAGCGGCTCGAGAACGAGTTCCATCTGAACCATCGAGGCGTTGTCGCCCTTACGGAAACCGAGCTTGGTGATGCGCGTGTAGCCACCCTCACGCTCGTTGACCTGGGGTGCGATCACGGTGAAGAGTTCGTGAACGACGCTCTTGTCGGTGATCGTGGCGAGCACGCGACGGCGAGCGTGCAGGTCGCCGCGCTTGGCGAACTGCACCATGCGCTCGGCGAGCGGACGCAGGCGCTTGGCACGGGTCTCGGTCGTCTTGATGGACTTGTGGGTGAACAGGGCAGCAGCCAGGTTGGCGAGCATGAGGCGCTCGTGCGCCGGGCCGCCACCGAGCCGGGGTCCCTTTGTGGGCTTAGGCATTGGTAATCTCCAGAATCAAAAAACAGGTAGAGGGCCGTCGAAGAGACGAACCTTAGTTGGTGGGCTCTTCTTCGTAACCGCTGTAGAAGTGGGCTCCGTCGAAACCAGGAACGGAATCCTTCAGGGACAGGCCAAGCTCAACGAGCTTGTCCTTGACCTCATCCACCGACTTCTGTCCGAAGTTGCGGATGTTCATGAGCTGGGTCTCCGACAGGGCCACCAGTTCGCTGACATTGTTAATGCCTTCGCGCTTGAGGCAGTTGTAGGAGCGCACGGACAGATCGAGGTCTTCGATCGGCACGGACAGCTCGGTCGAGAGCACGGCGTCGACCGGCGCGGGGCCGATCTCAATGCCCTCGGCGGCGGTGTTCAGCTCGCGTGCCAGACCGAACAGTTCGGTCAACGTACGACCGGACGATGCGATGGCGTCGCGGGGGCTGATGGCGGACTTGGTCTCCACGTCAACGACGAGGCGGTCGAAGTCGGTGCGCTCACCGGCACGAGTTGCCTCGACACGGTAGGTGACCTTCAGCACGGGCGAGTAGATCGAGTCGACCGGAATCTGGCCGGCCTCGGAGAACTCGTTGCGGTTCTGCGCGCTGGACACGTAGCCACGGCCACGCTCAATGGTCAGCTCAAGTTCGAACTTGGCGTTGTCATTCAGGGTTGCGATGACCAGCTCGGGGTTGTGCACCTCGACACCGGCCGGAGCCGAGATGTCGGCGGCGGTGACCTGGCCGGCGCCCTGCTTGCGCAGGTAGGCGGTGATCGGCTCGTCGTGCTCGCTCGAGACGACGAGGCCCTTGATGTTCAGGATGATCTCGGTGACATCTTCCTTGACACCGGGAACCGTGCTGAACTCTTGGAGCACGCCATCAATACGGATGCTTGTGACAGCGGCGCCCGGAATCGAGGAGAGCAGGGTACGGCGAAGGGAGTTGCCAAGGGTGTACCCGAAACCGGGTTCGAGCGGCTCAATGATGAACCGTGAACGGAACTCCGAGATGTTCTCTTCGGTGAGCGTTGGACGCTGTGCAATCAGCACTGTTGATTCCTTTCGGCTAAGTGTCCGCTATATGACACTTGCGATGACGAGGGGTGTGGGGAAAGAAACGAAGAATCGAGTGTGTCGAGACCGCACCCGAAGGGGCGATCTCGACACATTCGATCAGCGACAGACTGCTTAAACGCGGCGACGCTTCGGCGGGCGGCAACCGTTGTGCGCCTGGGGGGTGACGTCGTTGATGGAACCGACCTCAAGGCCAGCGGCCTGAAGCGAACGGATCGCGGTTTCGCGACCTGATCCCGGTCCCTTGACGAAGACGTCAACCTTCTTCATGCCGTGCTCCTGCGCCTGGCGGGCTGCAGACTCTGCAGCCAGCTGTGCGGCGAAGGGGGTGGACTTACGCGAGCCCTTGAAACCGACCTGGCCCGAGGAGGCCCAGCTGATGACCGCACCGGTAGTGTCGGTGATCGAGACGATCGTGTTGTTGAAGGTGCTCTTGATGTGGGCCTGGCCCACAGCAATGTTCTTCTTCTCTTTTTTACGCGGCTTCCGTGCGGCCGACTTGGGTGTTGCCATGAATTTCTCCTGAATCCTAAAGGCGTTGGCGAGCTAGGCGAGGCCTAGCGAGCCTTCTTCTTGCCGGCTACGGTGCGCTTCGGGCCCTTGCGGGTGCGAGCGTTGGTTTTGGTACGCTGACCGCGAACGGGCAGGCCCTTGCGGTGGCGAATACCTTCGTAGCTGCCAATTTCAACCTTGCGGCGGATGTCAGCGGCAACCTCACGGCGGAGGTCACCCTCAACCTTGAAGGTTCCTTCGATGTAGTCGCGGAGCAGGACGAGCTGGTCGTCGCTCAAGTCCTTGACGCGAATGTTGCCGTCGATGGCGGTGTCGACGAGGGTCTTCAGTGCCCTCGTGCGGCCCACGCCGTAAATGTATGTCAATGCAACTTCCACGCGCTTGTCGCGCGGGATGTCGACGCCGGCTAGACGTGCCATTGTGTCTCCTGTTAGTGGATGGAGGTCTGTAGCAGTTCCTGTACACCGGCCTCCAACCGATGGTGTCACCCCGAGGGGCTCCCAGAACTGCTATTTAAATATGTACTGCTGAGGTGACTGCAGGCCGTCAGGCCCGCAGACTATCCCTGGCGCTGCTTGTGACGCGGGTTGTCGCAGATGACCATCACGTTGCCGTTACGGCGGATGACCTTGCACTTCTCGCAAATCTTCTTGACGCTGGGCTTGACCTTCATAGTGATTCCTTGTTCTCGCTGTCTTCGTGCCCGCGGGATGCCGCAGGCCGTTACTTACAGCAGTCGTTACTTGTAGCGGTAGACGATCCGGCCTCGGGTCAGATCGTAAGGGCTCAGTTCCACGATCACGCGGTCCTCAGGAAGGATGCGGATGTAGTGCTGACGCATCTTGCCCGAGATGTGGGCAAGCACTCTGTGGCCGTTGGACAGCTCAACGCGGAACATTGCGTTGGGCAGAGCTTCGACTACCGCGCCCTCGATTTCGATGACACCGTCTTTTTTGGCCATAGCCTCACTGTCGCTCTATGTAATGATTGCTGGTCATGCGGATAGTGGCGAGTGACGCGCTCAAAAAGAGAATGTCACACACCAAAGATCAATCTTATGGTACGAGATTGCCTTTTGGCAATTCCGTCCTATAATTCGCGAGATTGGTTCGACGGCATCGGCGTGTTCAGCGCGTCTGGGCCGCGCGCACCACGCTCACCAGTCCCGGGAAAAGCGGATGCGTCGCCGCGATACCGCAGATCTCGGCCACGAACTCCTCCGCGACGGTGTCCGCAAGCATCGCCTGTAGTTCCACGCTCTGCGCGTCGCCCGGAACGTCGAAGTGCAGACCGGCGCTGATGGCCACGAGCAGGGCCGCCGGGTTCTCGCCGTTCTCGGCGATCTCCGCGGCCGGCCCGATGAACCGTTCGGCCCGGCTGAGCTTGCGCAACGGTTCGCGGCCCACACGCTCGACGGTGTCCCGCAGCGCGGGGTTCTCGAAACGTCGCAGGATCTTCTCGCGGTACAGCTTCTGTTCGGTCTCGTCGAGACCGTGCTTGGCCACGAGCAGCGCCGACGTTTCTTCCAACACGGCCCGGGCGGCATCACGCACGGCGGGCATCTCGAGGGCCTCAGAGATGGTGACCGCGCCGGCCTGCCGGCCGAGGTAGGCCACGGTGGCGTGCCCGGTGTTCACGGTGAACAGTTTGCGCTCGATGTAGGGCTCCAGGTCGTCCACGAAGGTGGCTCCGGGAATACGCGGCGGCCTGCCGCCGAACGCGCGCTGCTCGATGACCCACTCGTAGAAGGACTCCACGCTCACGTCGATACCGGCATCGTCGGCCTGGCCGGGCACGATCCGGTCGACGGCGGTGTTGGCGAAAAGCGCACGCTGAGACAGTTCATCCGCGTTCGGGCTGTGCTCGCGCACGTGTTCGGCCAGGCGGTCGGTGGCGTTGATCGCGTTCTCGCAGGCGATCACGGCCAGGGGCGCGAGGTCGGCGCTGCGCCGGGCGATTCCCGCCGCGATGGCGGGGGCCACGAACTTCAACACGTTCGGGCCGACCGCCGTCGTGACGATGTCCGCGGTGGCGATCTCCTCGATCAGGTCCTCCGCGTGGGTGGCGCTGTTGATGGCGCGAAAGTTGTCGACGACATGTTCCGTGCCGCTGCCGCCGAGCTCATGCACGCGGTAGCTGGACGCCGTGCTCAACGTAGCGATCAGGGGCGCATTCACATCGGCGAAGACAACCTCGTACCCGGCCTCGTGCAGCAGGAGTCCAACGAAACCGCGCCCGATGTTGCCCGCGCCGAAGTGAATGGCCTTCATTCTGCGTTGACCTCTTCCAATAGGGTGAAGATGTCTTCGGCGGTATCGGCGTCCAGCAGCTTCTGCACCTCGTCTTCGTCGGAGAAGACCACGGCGATCTTCGACAGGATCTCGAGGTGCTCGTTGTTCAGACCGGCGATGCCCACGGCGAAACGCACCTGCTTGCCGTTCCAGTCGATGGGCTCGGCGTACCGCACCAGGCTCAGCGACGAGCGCAGGATGGACGTCTTGGCCTCGTTGGTGCCGTGCGGAATGGCCAGGAAGTTGCCCATGTAGGTCGAGACGGAGGCTTCCCGTTCGAACATGGAGTCGACGTAGTCGGCACGCACGGCGCCGGACTGCACCAGCAGGGTTCCGGCTTCGCGAATGGCTTCGTCGCGGGTCGTGGCCGTGCCTGCGGCTACGACGTTGACCTGGTCGAGGATGTTTTGGGTCACTGGGTTACTCCTTCGTTGGTCTGGCTCTGCAGCATGCGCACGACCTCGTCGTACTGTGGGCTGTTCATGAAGTTGTCGACGGACAGGTGCATCGATGCGGGCGACTTGGACCGGGCCCGATCGGTGAGGTCCTGGTGGGTGATTACGAGGTCGGCGCTGCCGTCGAGGTTGGCGATGGACTGATTGGTCACGGTCACCCCGTCGACGCCGGCCTTCTTGATCTTGTTGCGCAGCACCGAGGCACCCATGGCACTTGAGCCCATGCCGGCCTCGCAGGCGAACACGATGTTCTTCAGGTCGCGGTCAGCGGATGCGGCGGGGGCGGCGTCTACAGAACCCACGAGGCCGCCCAGCACGGAGCTGGCCTTGCCCTTGTTGGCCTGGGTCTTGGCGACGGCGGCGCTGAGGTCCCCCGCGCGATCGTTGAGCAGGTCGCGTTTGCGGCTGGCACGAAGAATGACCGCGGCGATCAGGAACGACACCGTGGCGGCACCGATGACCGAGAGGATCACCCCGACGTAACTGTCGGGCGCGGTCTGCGCGAGCACGGCGAGAATGCTGCCCGGTGAGGCGGGCGCGCGCAGCCCGGTCGCGAACGCCACGTTGATCGCGACGCCGGTCATGCCGCCACCGATGGCGGCGAGGATCAGCATCGGCTTCATGAGCACGTAGGGGAAGTAGATCTCGTGGATGCCGCCGAGGAACTGGATGACGATCGCTCCGGGCGCACTGGCCTTGGCGAGGCCCACTCCGAAGAAGGTGAACGCCAGCAGAATCCCGAGGCCAGGGCCGGGGTTGGCCTCGAGCAGGAACAGGATGGACTTGCCCGATTCGGACACCTGCTGCACACCGAGCGGGGTGAGCACACCGTGGTTGATCGCGTTGTTGAGGAAGAGGACCTTGCCCGGCTCGATCAGGATGCTCGCCAGCGGCAGCAGGCCGTTGGCGATCAGGAAGTCCACGCCGATTTCGAGCAGGTTGCTCAGCCCGGTCACGAGCGGGGCGATGCCCACGAACGCGCCCAGCGCGAGGATGGCGCCGAGGATACCGGAGGTGAAGTTGTTCACCAGCATCTCGAATCCGGCCTTGATCTTGCCCTCCCAGATGGAGTCGACCTTCTTGAGCAGGTAAGCCGCGAGCGGGCCCACGATCATGGCGCCGATGAACATCGGAATCTCGCTGCCCACGATCACGCCCATCGTGGCGATCACGGCGATCACCGAGCCGCGGGTGTCATAGACCATACGTCCGCCGGTGCTCGCGATGAGCAGGGGCAGCATGTAGATGATCATCGGGTCAACGAGGCTTCCGAAGGTCTCGTTGGGTGTCCATCCGGTGGGGATGAAGAACGCGGTGATCAGCCCCCACGCGATGAATGCCGCGATGTTGGGCATGACCATGCCGCTGAGAAAGGTGCCGAAACGCTGCACGTGAACGCGGGCACCCCCTCGCGTTTTCTCTGACGTCGATGTCATTTCTGAACCTCTCGGGTAGTGGCGCTGGTGGCGGGTGTCGTGGTGCTGGTGGTAAGTGGGGGCGGAATGTCTGGGTGGGTGCGGTAGGCCGCCACGCTGGCGATGGCCAGATCAAGCGCCACAGCGCCGTCGCGGGCAGCGAAGACCGTTTCGGGCAGAAGCGCAACCGGCACTCCCCGGTCGTCTGCGCGAGCACGGATGCCCGCCAGGACATCACCGAGGTGTGGACCGACCAGCACCACGTCGACGACGCCGAGCCGTTCGGACACGTCCTGCACACTGCCGGCCGTCACCGTGCCGGCGATGCCGCGCGCCGACAGGGTACGGCGCAGCCGGAGGGCGACGAAGGTGCTCGAGGCACCGGCACCGCACACGACATGAATCCTCATTGATTCGCCCTTTCGGCAACACAACTGACTTCTGTACACAGCCTGCCAACGACCTCCCTTGGGGGCCACTAGAGCTTTTTCCGCCTCCCCGGAAACGACCCGCCGATCAACCCGGTAAACGCCCAACCCGCGCGGGCTACGATCGATACGGAACGGAGTTTGACAACAATGAGTGACAGGCAAACCCGCATGCTGGAGTACCTGCTGCATGCCACGGGCTGGGTGACCGCCAACGAGTTGGCCGATCATCTCGGTGTCACCTCTCGCAGTGTGCGCAGCTACGTGACCGCGGTGAAGGCCGCTGCGCAGCCGCTGGCCGTTGTCGAATCCGGGCCGGCCGGTTACCGGCTCAATCGCGACGCCTACGCCGCGTTCCGCTCCGACGCCGCCCGGCCCGGTGACGCGGACACCCCGCAGAATCGGCTGTACCGCCTGATTCGTCGTCTCACCGACTCATTCGACGGCCTCGACGTCTACGCGCTCTCCGCCGACCTGTTCGTGAGCGACTCAACCGTCGAGGCAGACCTCGGACGGGTGCGGGCACTGATAACGGATTCGGGACTGAGCCTGGTGCGCGAGGGCAGCCTGGTCACCCTGATCGGCAGCGAGACGGATCGTCGCAGACTGCTCAGCCGCATGTTCCGTGAGGAGAGCGCCCGCGGGCTGCTCGAGCTGGGAGTCATCCAGCGCGAATTCGCGGCGACGAGCCTGGGCGCGTTCAAGACCGACCTGATCGCGGCGCTCGACGACCAGGGCTACTTCGTCAACGAGTACGGCACCAACAACGTTCTGCTGCACCTGGCCATTGCGGTGGACCGCGTGACCAAACGCAACAGCACAGACTCCATACCGGCCGTGCCGGCCACTCCCCCGGCTGCGTCGTCGGGCGCTCCCTCCGCCGGCCCGCCCGATGCCCGGCTGGCAGTGGCGCCGAACATGCCGGCGACGCTCGCTGAGCTGATCGGCCGTCACTTCCAGGTCACGCTCGGCGCGTCCGATCTGGAGTACCTCGCCCTGCTGTTGCAGACCCGAGTGGTCACCCCGGGCGGGTCCCAGCCGACGGCTAAAGCACAGGTGTACGCCCGAGCGGATGACCTCGCGGTGGTGCGCCGCATCGTCACGCAGGCCAGCGCCGAGTACCTCGTCGACCTCGCCAACGAGGATTTCATCGCCCGGTTGACGCTGCACGTGCGTAACCTCATTGACCGGGCCCAGATGAAGTCGTACTCCCGCAACCCTCTGACCCGGTCTATCAAGACGTCGTATCCGATGATCTACGAACTGGCGGTGTACATCGCCAGCGAACTTCAGCGCGAGGAAGACATCGTGATCACCGACGATGAAATCGCCTACATTGCCATGCACGTCGGGGCGCACATCGAGCAGCAGGCCCGCCGCGTTGACCTGGTCACCTGCGTGATCGTCTGCCCGAACTACTACGACCTGCACCGTATGCTGCGCCAGCGTGTGGAACGTCAGCTCAGCGACGACCTCGAGGTTCTTGATGTGGTGACCCGCAGCGACGTGGACTGGGCCGACCTCACGGCGGACCTGGTGCTCACCACGATTGAACCCTCCGTTCACCGCGACGGCACTCTGCTGATCCAGCCGTTCCTCACCGAAGGCGACGTGGACCGCATCCGTCAGGCCGCGATTCGGGTGAGGCGGCTGCGGCGCCGGGCTCAGATCCGTGACGACCTGTTGCAGTTCTTCGACGAAGCGTTGTTCCTGCGCAATTTTCATGCCCGGGACGAGCACGACATGATTCGTGCGTTGGGCCAGCGCATGATCGACCGGGGAGTCATCGACCAGGAGTACGTGGACGGTGCGGTAGAACGCGAACGCATGAGCTCCACGGCGTTCACCGACAACCTTGCGGTGCCGCACGCCATGTCCATGACGGCCCGGCGTTCGTCGATTGCCATCGCCGTCAACGACGTGCCGATGATGTGGGGCGAAAACCGGGTCACCGTGATCGCCCTGATCGCCTTCAGTGCGGCCGGCCGGGCCTCGTTCCAGGCGGTCTTCGACCAGTTCGTGGAGGTCTTCGCCGAGCACGCGGACGTGCAGCGACTGATTCGACGTTCCACGGACTTCTCCGCATTCATCGACGAACTCGTGCACCTGATGGATCAGTAGCCGGGGCCACGGCCCGACACGGGGTCTTACGGGATCGGAACGGGAACGATTCCGAGCGGTGCGAGGGCTGCAGCGCCGCCGTCGACGGCGGTCAACACCCAGATCCCGTCCTTGTGCACGGCGATGCTGTGCTCCCAGTGCGCGGCTGCGAGGCCGTCGCTGGTGGCTACGGTCCAGTCATCGTCTTTGGTGTACGTCTCGATGTCACCCAGCACCACCATGGGCTCAATGGCGACGACGAGTCCGGGCTTGATCTCGGGGCCTTTCGCTCGCACCCGGTAGTTGAACACCGGCGGCGCCTCGTGCATGCTGCGACCGATTCCGTGCCCCACGTAGTCCGTGAGGATCCCGTAACTGCCCTGAGATTCCACGTAATCTTCGATGGCTTCGCCGACCTCGTTGAGATGACGAGCCGTGGCCAACCGGGCAATGCCGTGCCACAGGGACTGCTCGGTGACGTGGGACAGCAGTTCACGTTCCCGCACCACCTCGGGCCGGTCCGGGTCGGGAATCACGAAGGTGAACGCGGCGTCACCGTTCCAGCCGTCGATGATGGCTCCGCTGTCGATGGACACGATGTCCCCCGGGCGCAGCACCCGACCGGTGGGGATGCCGTGCACGACCTCGTCGTTGACCGACGAGCACACGGTGTGGTGGTAGCCCGCTTCGAGTTTGAAGTTGGGCTTGCCGCCGAGAGCCACGATGGCGGCCTCGGCGGCGGCATCCAGGTCCAGCGTCGTCGCCCCGACCACCATCGCCGCTCGAGCGGCCGCCAGTGACGCCGCCGTGGCCAGGCCGGGCGCGACCATGAGACGTAACTGGGCGGGGTTCTTGTAAATCGAGCGGCGAAGGCTCACGACGGATTCCTACAGACTGGCTGGCAAATGGTGAAGAAATCGGCTGGACAGCCGAAAGGATCTCGGAACGTGCGGCTCGTGGAGCGCGCTGGTGTTACTTGCTGGCCACCGGCGGGCGCAGGCCACGCTCGGACAGCGCCCCCAGAATCCGATCGGTGACGTCCTGTACGGAACCCAACCCGTCGATGGTGACGACCAGGTCCCGGGCGCTGTACACGTCGATCAGCGGTGCGGTCTGCTCTTCGTACACGGAGAGACGGTGACGGATGACCTCGGCCGTGTCATCGGCGCGACCCTGCTCTTCAGCACGCTTGAGCAGCCGGGCGACGACCTCGTCGGTGTCGGCGGTGATCAGCACGACGACGTTCAGTGCCGTGCCGGAGGCCTGAAGCAACCGGTCCAGCTCCTGCACCTGGTCTGTGGTGCGGGGGTACCCGTCGAGCAGGAAGCCGCCGCCGGCATCGGTCTCGGCGAGACGGTCGGCCACGATGGCGTTGGTCAAGGAATCCGGAACGTACTCGCCGGCATCCATGAACGCTTTAACCTTGAGACCGAGCTCGGTGTCATTGGTCACGTTGTAGCGAAAGATGTCGCCGGTGGAGATGGCCGGAATGCCGAAGGCCTCAGCCAACTGGGTGGCCTGGGTGCCTTTGCCCGCGCCGGGCGGGCCGATCAGAAGAAGTCGCGTCATCGGAGAAGTCCCTCATAGTGTCGTTGTTGCAGCTGTGAGTCGATCTGCTTGACCGTTTCCAGCCCAACACCGACCACGATCAGGATACTGGCTCCACCGAAGGGGAAGTTCTGGTCGGCGCCGATGACCGAGAATGCGATCAACGGCAGCAACGCGATGAGGCCCAGGTAGATGGAACCCGGCAGGGTGATGCGGGTCAGCACGTAGTCGAGGTACTCGGCGGTGGGGCGGCCGGCACGAATACCGGGAATGAATCCGCCGTACTTCTTCATGTTGTCGGCGACCTCTTCGGGGTTGAACGTGATCGCCACGTAGAAGTAGGTGAAACCAATGATGAGGAAGAAGTACATGGCCATGTACAGCGGGTTGTCACCCGAGGTGAGGTTGTTGGTGATCCAGACCACCCAGGCGGCCGGTTCCTGCCCGGCGGCGGGCTGGTTGAACTGGGCCAGAAGGGCCGGCAGGTAGAGCAGCGACGACGCGAAGATCACGGGGATCACACCGGCCATGTTGACCTTGATGGGGATGTAGGTGTTGTTGCCGCCGTAGGTGCGGCGTCCCACCATGCGCTTGGCGTACTGCACCGGGATGCGTCGCTGGGATTGCTCCACAAACACGACACCGGCCACGACCAGGAGGCCGACCGCGAGAACGACGATGAGGGTGTTGATGCCCTGCTGCTGGCCAATGGCCACAAGCGAACCGGGGAAGAGGGCCGCGATCGAGACAAAAATCATGAGCGACATACCGTTGCCCACGCCGCGTTCGGTGACGAGCTCACCCATCCACATGATCACGCCGGTACCGGCGGTCATGGTGATGACCATCAGCATGATGGCGTACCAGGCGTCGTTGGTGATCAGCTGCGAGCAC
>JBBQYN010000002.1:0-40697 GCA_038208655.1 Actinomycetales bacterium | reverse complement strand
CTCGCTGGGCACATAGCCGCTGAGCTCGGGGTGCTCATTGGAGCCGTCGTCGTTCGAGTCGGGGTTCTGGTTCGACATAGTCATAGTGTCCCTCCAGTATCCCAGACCCGGCTGAATCCCGGGCCGGACGAATTCATCACCCAATCCCGCGCCGATGCTCGCAGCACAGACCGGGCCGGCGTTCGGCGTTCACCTGCGCTGTCTACTCTTGTGGCATGACAGCCCTGCAGCGACACCTCGGCGTGGGCGGCGCCACCCTCGTGGGCCTCTCGGCCATGATCGGCGCCGGCGTGTTCTACGTCTGGGCCCCCGCCGCCCAGGCGGCCGGCTCCGGACTGCTGATCGGGTTGCTGATCGCCGCGACGCTGGCCACCCTCAACGCGCTCAGCTCCACCCAACTCGCCATGGCCTACCCGGTCTCCGGCGGCGCCTATGCCTTCGGCCGGGCCACCCTCGGGCCTGTCTGGGGGTTCGCTGCCGGCTGGCTGTTCCTCGCCGGCAAGACCGCGTCAGCCGGCGCGTTGGCGCTCATCGCGGGCAGCTACCTCTGGCCTGAGCACGCCCGCACGGTCGCCGTGGCGGCGGTCGTGCTGCTCGCCGCGGTCAATGCGGCGGGTATCCGCAGCACGATGCGGGTCAGCACCGTCGTCGTGATCGTGGTGCTCGGCGGACTCGCCGCGGTCATCGCTGCCGTCACCGTCGGGGCCGCGGCCGCGCCGGGCGACGTGCTCGGCCTGACCGCCATGACGGATGCCGGTGCCTCGGGTGTTCTGCAGGCCGCGGGCCTGCTGTTCTTCTGTTTTGCCGGCTATGCCCGCATGGCGACCCTCGGCGAAGAGGTGCGCGATCCCCGGCGCACCCTGCCCCGGGCCATCTTCACGGCCCTCGGCGTGGCGTTGGCGCTGTACGTCACGATCGCGCTGCTGCTGGTGGCCGTGCTCGGGCCGGCGCGGCTGGCCGTGTCGACGTCGCCCATCGCGGACCTGCTCGCCGCAGCGGGCGCGGGCCTGCCCGGGGAGGTGCTGGTGCGTGTGGTGGCGGCCGTGGCCTGCCTGGGATCGCTGATGGGCATTCTGGCCGGTCTCAGCCGCACCGGCCTGGCCATGGCCCGGGAGCGTGACCTGCCGGGCCCGCTCGGGCGCATCGCCACGCGCACCGGGGCCCCGGTCGTTGCGGAGACCAGCATGGCGCTCGTGGCGATCCTGGGAATTCTGCTGCTCGACCCGGCGCGGCTGGTGGGGTTCTCGGCCTGCACCGTGCTGGTGTATTACGCCATCGCCCACCTCGCCGCACTGCGGCAGCCCGCGTCGGAGCGCTGGCTGCCGCGCGCGGTACCGGTGGTGGGCGTGGCGGGGTGCCTGGTACTCGCGGTCACCCTGCCCTGGCCGAGCGTGGTGGGCGCCGCGGGGTGGCTGCTGCTCGGACTGCTGCTGCGCGGCATCCGTCTGAAAACGGATGCCCGCGCAGCAGCGGTCGCGGCGGTGCAGCCCGCGGGTTAGTGCGTCGACGCCTCGGTGGCGATCTCGGTACGGTCGCCCGACCACAGGGTGTGGAAGGTGCCGTCCTTGTCGACGCGCTTGTAGGTGTGCGCTCCGAAGAAGTCGCGCTGGCCCTGGATCAGCGCGGCGGGCAGACGCTCGCTGGCAAGCGAGTCGAAGTAGCTCAGCGAGGAGGCGAATCCGGGGATCGGGATGCCCGACAGGGTCGCGGTCGACACGACACGGCGCCAGCTGGCTTCGCTGGTGGCCACGGCGTCGGCGAAGTACGGGTCCACGAGCAGGCTGGTGATCGCCGAGTCGTTGGCGTAGGCGTCCACGATGCGGTTCAGGAACTGGGCGCGAATGATGCAGCCGCCGCGCCAGATGGTGGCGATGGCGCCCTTGTCGATGCTCCAGTCGTATTTGGCCGCTCCGGCGATGATGGCGTCGAAGCCCTGCGCGTAGGCCACGATCTTCGACGCGTACAGCGCCTGACGCACCGCTTCGACGAAGGTGTCGTCGACGACGGCAACCTCGGGGCGGCTCTTCAGGGCGCTGCGCACGGGCACACGCTGCTCCGGGTGAGCGGACACGGCGCGGGCGAACACGGCTTCGGCGATGCCGCCGACCGGAACGCCCAGGTCGAGGGCGTTCTGCACGGTCCAGACGCCGGTGCCCTTGCTGCCGGCCTGGTCGAGAACGATGTCGATGAACGGCGCACCGGTCTCGGCGTCGACCTGACGCAGAATCTCGGCGGTGATCTCGATCAGGTAGCTGTTCAGCTCGCCCGAGTTCCAGTCGGTGAAGATGTCGGCGATCTGGGCGGGGGAGTGCCCGCCGACCTTGCGCAGCAGGTCATACGCCTCGCCGATGAGCTGCATGTCGGCGTATTCGATGCCGTTGTGGATCATCTTCACGAAATGGCCGGCACCGTCGGTGCCGATGTGGGTCACGCACGGCACGCCGTCCACGACCGCGGCGATGGACTCGAGAATCGGGCCGAGGGTCTTGTACGCCTCGACGGAGCCGCCGGGCATGATGCTCGGGCCGTTCAGGGCGCCCTCTTCGCCGCCGGAGATGCCGGCTCCGACGAAGTTCACGCCGGTGGCGCGCACGGTCTTCTCCCGACGGATGGTGTCCTGGAAGTCGGCATTGCCGCCGTCGACGATGATGTCGCCCGGCTCGAACAGCTCAGACAGTGCGGTGATTACGGCGTCGGTGCCGGCGCCCGCCTGCACCATGATGATCGCGGTGCGTGGCTTCACCAGGCTTGCGACGAAGTCCTCGATGGTCTCGGAGGCGACGAAGTTCGCTTCGGGGTGCTCGGTGGTGAGCAGCTGCGTGCGGCTGGCCGAGCGGTTGTACACGGCGACCGTGTTGCCCTCGCGGCTGGCGAGGTTGCGGGCGAGGTTGGACCCCATCACCGCAAGTCCTACAACGCCAATGTTTGCTTGGGGGCCGGTGTTGGCCTGTGCTGTTTCGGGCTGAACTGCGCCGGTTTCGGACACGTGTGCTCCTCTGGGTCGGGGTCTGCAGACCACGGTCAAGGCTAGCCCGCTCCGTCGGGTGCGCTCGCATCGGTCGTGATCCGGCGACATCTCGAGACTTGACAGAGCAGACATAACGGGTAGCGTTGATACTTGTAATCAGATTTATTGTGCGTGTTTCGCAAAATGATCCGATGTAATGAAGCAACGGCCGACCTAGCGGAGCGTCAATGACTGATGAAATCTTTTCTGCCGCCGGACCGACCCCGGCCGACGCGCCGGTCACCCCGGCCGCGCGGGCCCGCCGCAGCGCACCGCTGGTCGTGATGGGCGTGCAGGGCTGTGGCAAATCCACCGTCGGACGCGGCCTCGCGCAGGCGCTGGGCCGCCGGTTCGTGGACGGTGACGACCTGCACAGCGCTGACGCCCGGGAGAAGATGGCCTCGGGGCATCCGCTCACCGACGCCGATCGGCTGCCCTGGCTGGCCCGCGTCGCTCAGACCGTGGCCGACGCCCTCGAGGGTGGTGAGAGCGTTGTGATCGCCTGCTCGGCGTTGAAGCGCTCCTACCGTGACCTGATGCGCGACATCGTGCCGACGCTCGAATTCGTGGAGTTGTTCGGCAGCCGGGAACTGATCGCCGAGCGGCTCACCCACCGAAACCACGAGTACATGCCGCCGACACTGCTGGATTCGCAGTTTGCGGCCCTCGAACCGTTGCGCCCCACCGAAGCCGGACTGCGCATCGACCTGGCGCAGAGCCCCGACCGTATCGTGGCCCTCGCGGTCGCCCACCTCGACTGAGCCCCCGCACCCCCCTTGCCAACCGGCACGATTACCAACCTGCACGTCTGAACCGAAGAAAGAGATAGCTCACTGATGACCGATCTTGAGATGAACTGGGTGCTCACCACACCCGCACTGCTGGGCATTGCCGCCGCAGCCATCGCCCTGCTGCTCGTACTGATCATGAAGTTCAAGGTGCACGCCTTCCTCTCCCTGATCATCGTGAGCCTGCTCACCGCCGTCGCCACCGGAATTCCCACCGTCGAGCTGATGCCCACTCTGCTCGGCGGATTCGGCGGCACCCTCGCCGGTGTGGCCCTGCTCGTAGGGCTCGGCGCCATGCTCGGCCGCATGCTCGAAACCAGCGGCGGCGCCAAGGTGCTCACCGACGCCCTCATCCACCGCTTCGGGGAACGTAAGGCCCCGCTCGCCCTCGCCGTGGCCTCCCTGATGCTCGGCTTCCCGATCTTTTTCGACGCCGGCCTCGTCGTGATGCTGCCGATCATCTTCGCCGTGGCCCGCCGCCTCGGCGGTTCCTTCCTCGGCTACGCCTTCCCCTCCGCCGTGGCCTTCTCGGTGATGCACATCTTCGTGCCGCCGCACCCGGGTCCTGTCGCGGCCACCGGCCTGCTCGGCGCCGATGTGGGCCTGGTGCTGATTTTCGGCCTCATCGTGGCGCTGCCCACCTGGTACTTCGTCGGCCACCTCTTCGGCGGCTACGTGGGCCGCAAGTACGACATCCCGGTTCCCTCCATTCTGCGCGGGAGCACCGGCGACTTCGCCGACTTCGCCTCGGCGCCCAAGGTCGGCACCATCTTGGCCCTGCTGCTGCTGCCGATCGGCTTGATCTTCCTCAACACCGGGCTGAACATGGCCGCCACGGCCGGCCTCGTCTCGCTCGAGACCGGGTGGGTGCAGATTCTGCGCGCACTCGGTGAGACCCCGATCGCGCTGCTGATCACCGTGCTGCTGGCCATGTTTCTGCTCGGCAAGCGCCGTAACAAGTCGGCCACCCTCGTGGAGTCCGTCGTGGACAGCGCGCTCGGCCCGGTGTCCGCGGTCATCCTGATCACCGGTGCCGGCGGCATGTTCGGTGGTGTACTGCGCGCCAGCGGCATCGGCGGCGCTCTCGCCGAATCGCTCGACGCCTTCGGCCTGCCCGTCATCGTCGCCGGCTTCGTGATCGCCGCGATCATCCGCATCGCCCAGGGCTCCGCCACCGTCGCCCTCACTACGACCGCGGCGCTGCTGCAGCCCGTGGTGATGGGCAACACCACCTTCAACCCGGTGGAACTGGCCGCGATCGTGCTGGCCCTGGCTGCCGGGTCGGTTTTCGCCGGCCACGTCAACGACTCCGGCTTCTGGCTGATCAGCCGGTTCTTCGAGATGGACACCAAAACCACGCTCAAGACCTGGACCGTGGGCCAGGCCCTCGTCGGCGTGATCGGCTTCGTGCTCTCCCTCGCGATCTACCTCGTCGCCAGCCTGTTCTGAAAACGGAATTGCCTTCGCACCGGCGCCGACGGCACAGGGTGACGCGGTCTTCGGGCCCGTCACGCCGTTCTCGATCACCGATCGGGTCGCCCTGGTCACCGGGTCCAGCCGCGGCATGGCGGCGCCAGTGCGCCTCAGCCCAGGTAGAGCCGCGGGGTGTCTGCCCAGACGGACTGCACCTCGGCGATGGTGCGGCGCATGATCAGGTCCATCGACGCACGCGCCTGCGCCGGGTGCCCGCCCTGAATGGCATCGGCCACGTCGACGTGCCATTGCAGCGCGGTTTCGTGAGGGTGCGTCGGCATCAGCCCGTGATCGGTGCGGCCCACCAGCACCGCCGCGATGACCGCGTCGAGCTTGGCGAACATCTCATTGCCCGACCCGTGCAGCACCAGGGTATGAAAGTGAATATCCAGCTGCAGAAACCGGTCCAGCTCGCCGGCGCGCCCCGCGGTGCGCATCTGCGCGGCTACCGTGAGCAGCTCCGCCGACAGCGGTTGCGGGCAGTACTGGGCGGCCAATTCGGCCGCCATCGGCTCGACGGATGCCCGCAGCTCAGTCAGCGAGCGCAGTTGCGCACCCGGGTCGGGGCCGTCCAGTCGCCACCGGATCAGGGTGGGGTCAAAAGCGTTCCACCGGGACTGCGGCAGCACCCGAATGCCGACCCGTTTGACGGATTCGACCAGCCCCATAGATGCCAGCACCCGCACGGCCTCTCGCGCCACTGATCGGCTCACGCCCTGGCCGCGTTCCACGTCGTCGGAGAGCATCACCGTGCCGGCCGGGGTCTGCCCGGTCACGATGGGCTGGCCGACCGCGTGCACGACGCGGTTGTGCAGGCTGGAAGTCATGATCAGACCCTATCCGGCCCGCGACACGGTTCCCCGCGCCGGCGCCGCGCCGGCCACCCACCCGGCCGCACCGGCCCGAGAAGCGTGTAAACTCTATTTTGAACTTCGGCGAGGGATACTTCGCGGCCGGAATACCGGGCGCGCGGGCATCCGTTATCGACGCGGCGGACGAGACTTTGGGCTTTTCCTCACGCTGACATGCGTTCGAGTTGAACTCATCACCTAAGTCTCGTGCCCGTTCATCTGGGCGGGAGCAACGACCGGCCGCATGGCCGACAAGGAGAGCCCTCATGGCTAAAGAAATCAACACAGTTGTCGCCGAACCTCGCGTCAAGTTCGGTAAGGGCGCGGCCCGCAAGCTTCGCGTTCTCGGCCGCATCCCCGCCGTGATCTATGGCAACGGCACCGAGCCGGTGCACGTGTCCCTTCCCGAGCACCGCATCGGCCTGCTGCTGCGCAAGGCCAACGCCATCCTCGAGCTCGACCTCGACGGCACCAAGCAGCTCACCCTGGTGAAGGATGTTCAGAAGGACCCGTTCCTGCAGATCATCGAGCACATCGACCTCATCGTTCTGGTCAAGGGCCAGAAGGTTCAGGTTGAGGTCGCCGTGCACACCGAGGGCGAAAGCTTCGCCGGCACCATGGCCGTCACCGACACCAAGTACCTGCTGCTCGAGGTTGACGCCATCGACATTCCCGAGAACGTCACCGTGAGCATCGAAGGCCTCGAAGACGGCGCCCAGATCAAGGCCAGCGACATCGTCATCCCCGCCGGCGCCGAACTGATCACCGACCCCGACACCCTCGTCATCTACGTCAACACGCCGCGTGGCGAAGACGACGACGAAGAAGCGGCCGCCGAGTAACACATTTTCGACTGGTTGCGTCGGGTCGTTCGTCCGGCGTTGTTTTCTAACACGCGGAGGATCATGCCGGACGACAACCTCTGGCTCGTGGTCGGGCTCGGTAACCCCGGGCCCGGCTACGCCGGAAATCGCCACAACGTGGGTCAGATGGTGCTGTCTGAACTGGGCACCCGCATGTCGGCCAATTTCAAGAACCATCGCGCGAACGCGCAGGTCGCCGAAGGCCGCGCCGTTCCCGGCGGGCCGCGCTTCATCCTGGCCGCACCGAACAGCTTCATGAACCTCTCCGGCGGCCCCGTCGCCGCCCTGCTGCGGTACTACTCCATTCCGGCCGACCACCTCATCGTGGTGCACGACGAACTGGACCTGCCCTTCGACACCCTCAAGCTGAAAACCGGCGGCGGCCCTGGCGGTCACAATGGCATCCGGGACATTATCGCCGCAGCCGGCACGCCGGACTTCATTCGGGTGCGGGTCGGCATCGGCCGCCCGCCCGGCCGGCAACCCGCCGCCGACTTCGTGCTGGCCAACTTCTCCGCCGCCGAACGCACAGTGCTGCCCATCCTGGTAGCGGATGCCGCCGACGCCGTGCAGCTGATCGCCAGCGACGGTCTCATCGCGGCCCAGCTCAAGGTGCACACCGCCTGAGCCGGCCTGACCGAAACCGATAGGCTCGGCGATGCCGGGTCGGACCCACGATCGCCGATGACGCGCCCCGTCGGCCGGGGTCGCCCCGTAGACTTGGGCGGTGATCCTTCAGGGCTTAATTTCTGCGCTCTCGCGCGCCTCCACGTTCGATGACGCCCTCGCCTTCGCCGGCCGGGACGCGGACTTCTCCCTCACCGAAGGGCTGCAGGCTCCACTGCTGGCCGGACTGCTCGGCCAGCGCCAGGCGCCGGCCCTGTTCGTGATCACGGCCACCGGCCGTGAGTCCGAAGCCCTGCGCGAGAACCTCGCCGGCTTCGCCTGTGACGCGGAACTCATCGACTTTCCCGCGTGGGAAACCCTGCCGCACGAGCGTCTCAGCCCCAGCCCCGAAATCGTCGGCAAGCGCCTCTACGCGCTGCGCCGGCTGCGCGACTGGGAGCAGACCCCGCCGGAAGGCCGCCGCCCGATCGTCGTGGTCGCCTCCGTGCGCGCCGCCCTGCAGCCCGTGGCCGACAACCTCACCGACTACGAACCCATCGACCTGACTGTGGGCGCCCGCGGCCACGACCTCGCCGCCATCACGCTGCGCCTGATCGACGTGGCGTACGCCCGCGTCGACATGGTCACCCGGCGGGGCGAGTTCGCGGTGCGCGGCGGCATCCTCGATGTCTTCCCGCCGGTGGCGTCGCATCCGTTCCGGGTGGAGTTCTTCGGCGACGAGGTCGAGCAGATCCGGGCATTCTCGGTCGCCGACCAGCGGTCGCTGCCCGATCCCGTCGACACGGTCAGCCTTCCGCCGAGCCGGGAGCTGCTGCTGAGCCCCCAGGTGCGTCAGCGTGCCCGGGAGATGCAGCACGAGTTCCCGAGCCTGGCCGGAATGCTCGCCAAGATCGCCGAGGGCATCCCGGTGGACGGCATGGAGAGCCTGGCACCGGCGCTCGTGGACCGGCTCGTTCCGGTCACCCACTACCTGCCCAGCGAGGTCGCCGTGGCCGTGATCTCTCCGGAGCGGGTGGCGTCTCGCGCGATCAGCCTCGGCGACACCAACCGGGAGTTCCTCTCCGCGGCGTGGAGTGCCGCGACGGCCGGAGCCGACGCCCCCATCGACCTGGAATCCGGTGATTTTCTCACCCTGAACCGGCTGAAGGAGACCGTGAAGTTCTCCCGGCCCGGCTCGCCGGCGTCGAAGCGGGTGTGGTGGACCTTCAGCAACTTTCAGGCCGCCCCGGTTCCCGTGGCCAGTGAGACCGGCATCGAGCCGCTCGATATGGAGGAACTGCTCACCGTGCGGCTCGACGCCGCGGCGGTGCCCAGCTTCCAGGGCAGCGTCGAGGGCGCCGCCCTGCACCTCGCCGAACGCCTGAAAAACGGCTGGACCGTCGTCATCGCGGCGCAGGGCACCGGACTGGTGGAACGCGCCCGCGACGTGCTGGCCGAGCACGAGCTGCCCGCCCGCATCGTGACGGAATTTCCCGCCGAACCGGAAGCCGGCATCGCCTACGTAATCAAGGCATCCGTCGATCACGGCTTCGAACTGCCCGACACCAAGCTCACCCTGATCAGCGAATCCGAATTCTACGGACGCATCGTGGGCTATGACGCCCGGCAGGTCAAGAAACTGGCCAGCCGCCGCAAGAACGTGGTGGACCCGCTGCAGCTCGTGGCCGGCGACCACGTGGTGCACCAGACCCATGGCATCGGGCGGTTCCTGGAACTGACCCAGCGCGAGGTCTCGAGCGGCGGCCGCAACCCGGTGAAAACCACCCGGGAATACCTGGTGCTGGAGTACGCCCCCGCCAAACGCGGTCACGCCGGCGACAGGCTGTACGTGCCCACCGACCAGCTCGACCTGGTCAGCCGGTACATCGGCGGGGAAGCGCCGGCGCTGAGCAAGATGGGTGGCAGCGACTGGTCGACCGCCAAAACCAAGGCCCGCCGCGCGGTACGCGACATCGCCGTGGAGCTCGTGAAACTGTACTCGGCCCGCATGGCCAGCAAGGGCCACGCGTTCGGCCCCGACACCCCCTGGCAGCACGAGCTGGAAGAGTCCTTCCCGTTCGTGGAGACCCCCGACCAGCTCACCACCATCAACGAGGTCAAAGCCGACATGGAACGGCCCATCCCCATGGACCGGCTCCTGTCGGGCGACGTGGGTTTCGGCAAGACCGAAGTCGCCGTACGCGCCGCGTTCAAGGCCATCCAGGACGGCAAGCAGGTGGCGATGCTGGTGCCCACCACGCTGCTGGTGAGCCAGCACATGGAGACCTTCAAGGAACGCTTCGCCGGGTTCCCGATCCACCTGCGCGCCCTGAGCCGGTTTCAGACCGACAAGGAATCCCGGGAGACCGTCGCCGGCATGCTCGACGGCACCGTCGACGTGGTCATCGGCACTCACCGGCTGCTGTCACCGTCGATCATCTTCAAAGACCTCGGCCTGGTCATCATCGACGAGGAACAACGCTTCGGGGTGGAGCACAAAGACGCCCTGAAAAAGCTCAAAACCAACGTGGACATTCTCGCCATGAGCGCCACCCCGATCCCGCGATCCCTTGAAATGGCCGTGACCGGCATCCGGGAGATGTCGACCCTGGCGACGCCGCCCGAAGACCGGCACCCCATTCTCACCTTCGTCGGCCCCTACTCGGAACGGCAGGTCGCCGCCGCGATCCGACGGGAGCTGCTGCGTGAGGGGCAGATCTTCTTCGTGCACAACCGGGTCACCAGCATCAACCGGGTCGCCGCGAAACTGGCCGAACTCGTGCCGGAGGCCCGCATCGCCGTGGCCCACGGGCAACTGCCCGAGGCCCGGCTGGAGCAGGTCGTCGGCGACTTCTGGGAACGCAAGTTCGACATCCTGGTCTCCACGACCATCATCGAAACCGGCCTCGACATCGCCAACGCGAACACCATCATCATCGACCGCGCCGACAAGTTCGGCCTCAGCCAGCTGCACCAGCTGCGCGGTCGGGTCGGCCGCGGCCGGGAACGCGCCTACGCCTACTTTTTGTACGACGAGAACCGGCCGCTGTCCGAAACGGCGCACGACCGGCTGTCCACGATCGCTGCCAACAACGAGCTCGGCGCCGGCATGCAGGTGGCCCTGAAAGACCTGGAGATTCGCGGCGCCGGCAACCTGCTCGGCGGCGAACAGGCCGGTCACATCGCCGGCGTTGGCTTCGACCTATACCTGCGCATGATCGGCGAAGCGGTCAGCGCATTCCGCGGCGACGTGGCGGAAGGCCAGACCGAACTGCGTCTGGAACTGCCCGTCGATGCCCACATCCCGCACGACTTCGTCGACAGTGAACGGCTGCGTCTGGAGGCCTACCAGAAACTGTCCACGGCCAGTTCGCCCACAGCCGCGACCGATCAGATCGACCTGGTGCTCGAGGAACTCACCGACCGGTACGGCGAACCGCCGATACCGGTGCAGAACCTCATCGCGGTGTCGCGGCTGCGCTGGCAGGCCCAGCAGGCCGGCCTCAGCGAGGTCGTCGCGATGGGATCGAACCTGCGGGTGGCGCCGGCGGACCTGCCCGACTCCATCCAGGTGCGCCTGCAACGCATGTACCCGGGCGCCCGCTACGTGAGCACCACCGGGGCGATCACCGTGCCGATGCCTCGCGAACACGGCGCGGCACCGGATGACGCGGCGCTGATCAGCTGGACAGGCTCGCTGCTGACCGCGCTGTTTCCGAAGCCCGTCGATAGTGTCGTGCCCGCGAGCTGACCACCACGCCGGACACCACCATGGACAGGCCCGACCCGATCAGCACGGCGAGCACACCCTCGTCGATGACGCGGGCGTTCCCGGCAAAGGCCAGTTCCGCCATCAGCAACGACACGGTGAACCCGATGCCGCCGAGGCAGGCAACCACCACGATGTCGGCGAAGGCCAGCCCGGGCTTGGTGCCCGGGGCCCGGCGGTTCAGCCCGCGGCGGGCGATGCTGGTGCCGGCCCAGCCGAACAGGGTGATGCCGAGCAGTTTGCCCACCGGCAGGGCGATCAGGATGCCCCAGAACGCCGGGCTGATCTGGGACACCGAGACCGCGGGAATCGTGACCATCGCCGCGAATCCGGCGAACAGGGGCAGCACAATGGCGTTGGAGGCCGGCTCCAGAAGGTGATGTGCCCGCCCCGCGGGGCGGCGAGCCATCACCAGACCGAGAATCACCCCGGAGATGGTCGCGTGCACCCCGGACAGGTAGGTGAAATACCAGGTCAGCACGCCGAGCACGATGAGCAATGTGATGATCGGCCACTGCGGTTTGCGGGCCAGCACATACGGCGCCCGCGGCTTGAGCAGGCGGCTGGTCAGCCCGAACAGCGTGGCCGCGACCACGGCAAAGCCCAGAAAATCCAGGCTGGCGTCGTCGGTGAAGAAGAACGCGATGATCAAAATGGCCACGAGGTCATCGAGCACCGCAAGGGCCAGCAGGAACACCCGCACCCGGGTGGGAATGCCGCGGCCGAAGACGGCGAGCACCCCGAGGGCGAAGGCGATATCGGTGGCGGTGGGCACCGGCCATCCGCTGCTGAAGCCCGTGCCGCCCGTGACCAGCAAGAAGATCGCTGCCGGAACGAGCACCCCGCCGACCGCGGCGACGGCGGGCAGCGCTGCCTTGCTCAGCGAGTTCAGGTCGCCGATGACCAGTTCCCGCTTGAGTTCCACGGCCACGTTGAAGAAGAAGATCGCCAGCAGGCCGTCGCTGATCCAGTGCCGCACCGAGAGATCCAGCCCCGGGACCACCGTCTCGATGTGCTCACTGGTCAGGGCGATGAACCCCGGCCCGAAGGGCAGATTCGCGATAAGCAGCCCCAGGGCCGCAGCCACCAGGAGAAAAATAGCGGAGTACCGCTCGGAACGCAGAAAAGTCACACTGAACCAGTCCGTCTCGCGTCGGCCGCGAGGCTCATCGAAGAGGGCGGGGAAGGAATCGCCCGCCGACCAGGCTCCCGTTATGCCGTCGACCACTCTAAACGCTTCGCCTAGCATTGCTGTGATCGCTCCCACCCGCGACCGAAAAGGAGACCCCGTGACCGGGCCCAGCAGCATCCCGCCGAACACGACGCCCAGCACCACGCCGGGCAGCATTCCCGGCACGCCCCTCGAGACGGTCGTCGCGACCGTGGCCCGGCTGCGTGGCCCCGGCGGCTGCGCCTGGGACGCCGAGCAGACGCACGCTTCGCTGGTCAAGCACCTGGTGGAAGAGACCCACGAACTCATCGAGGCCATCGAGGCGGGAAGCCGCGAGGAGCTGCTCGAAGAACTGGGCGACGTGCTCTATCAGGTGCTCTTCCACGCCGACCTCGCTGCCGCAACCCCGGGGGAGGCCTTTGACATTCAGGACGTCGCCGCGCATCTCAACGCCAAAATGATCGGTCGTCACCCGCACGTCTTCGGCGATGCCACCCTCACGTCGGCAGCCGACGTGACCGCCGCCTGGGACGGCTTCAAGGCCGTCGAGAAGCCGCACCGCACGAGCGTGCTCGACGGCATTCCGCAGGGCATGCCCGCGCTGTCCCTGGCCGACAAGGTACTCGGCCGTGCCCAGAAGGTGGGGCTGCTCGAAGCGGATACGTCCTTCCCGTTGCAGATGGAATCGGAAGACGAGCTGGGGCCGCTGCTGCTGGCCATCGTGTCGGCGGCGAAGGCACGCGGGCTCGACTCCGAACGGGCACTGCGCAGCGCCCTGCGCGACCTGCAGGGCGAGATTCGCGAGCACGAGCAGCAGGACCACAGGCCCGGCGACGCGCCCGATGACGCGATCTTCGACGCCGGCATCATCGGCCTGCCGCGCAGTTAGCCGCCGGCTCCCCGAACCGGCTTCCGGCGCTTGTCCACGTTCGGCGCGCCCGGTTTCGGCGGGCGCTACGGCAAGTGCCGTAGCGCCCGCGCGAAACGGGGCGCGCTGGCGTGCAACGACACCCGACGCGGCTCGTCACCGGTCCCGGGCACGGCCTGAGAGAATTACTCCATGGCAACACCTGTGACCTCCCCGCGCGGCATGCGCGATTTTCTTCCCGTTGACAAGGCGAACCGGGAGCGCGCCCTCGGCGTGATCCGACGCAGCTTCACCGCGCACGGGTTCGACGAGATCGAAACGCCCGTGATGGAGGACGCCGCCCGGCTGCACTCCGGACTCGGCGGCGACAACGAGAAGCTCGGCTTCGCCGTGCTCAAGCGCGGCCTCAGCCCCGACGCCGTGCGCGCCGCCGCCGACAACGTGCAGGACCTCGCCGACCTCGGTCTGCGCTTTGACCTGACCGTGCCCCTGGCCCGGTTCTACGCCAGCCACCGCGCCGAACTGCCCGCAGTGTTCCGCGCCATCCAGATCGCCCCGGTCTGGCGTGCCGAGCGCCCGCAGAAGGGCCGCTTTCGTCAATTCGTGCAGTGCGACATCGACATCATCGGTGAAGCCGGCCCGCTGGCCGAGATCGAACTGATCACCGCGACCGCAGCGACCCTCGCCGAGCTGGGCCTCACCGGCTGCTCCATCCGCATCAACGACCGACGCATCCTCACCGGCCTGCTCACCCACTGGGGTGTCGCGCTCGAGGCCGGCGAACGCGCCCTGATTACGCTCGACAAGCTCGACAAAATCGGTGTGTCCGGCGTCGTCGCCGAACTCGACGCGCTCGGCATCGTCGGACCTGCGGTGGGCCCGGCTGAGATGACGGCCACCCTCACCGAGCTGGGTGTCGGCGGCTGGGCCCTCGGCGGCCCCGGCGCTGCAGGCGAAGCCGACGTCGCAGAAGGCCCTACACCGGCCGCCCCGGCCTGGCTTGACGCCGCCGCGTTCGCCGACCTGAAGGCACTCCGCGCCGCCCTGCCCGGGGTTGATCTGGTCTTCGACCCCACCCTGGTGCGCGGCATGGGCTACTACACCGGCACGATCTTCGAGATCTCGCACCCCGACCTGGGCTACTCCCTCGGCGGCGGCGGCCGCTACGACGGCATGATCGGCCGGTTCCTCGGCACCGACGTGCCGGCGTGCGGGTTCTCGATCGGTTTCGAACGCATCGTGGACCTGTTGGCAGCGGATGCGGCATCCGCTGACAACGCCGTCGTGCTCGTGCACGACTCCGCCGCCGACCCTGCCGGCCTCGTTGCGCTCAAAACAGCCCTGGTCGCCACCGGACTGCGGGTGCGGCTGGAACGCCGCAGCAAGAACCTCAAGGCGCTGCTGGAACGCGCCGCCGCCGCCGGATACGGCCGCTTCGCCCTCGTCGGTCCCGACACCACCGACGTGACCACGCTCGAGTTCAAGCCGCTCGGCCCGCCCGAACGGGCCTGAAGCCCCCGCCACGCGGCCTCGACTCGGGAACCCGGCAGGGGCACTGGTTAGACTGACCGAGGATTACAGCGTGGTTTTCCGTGACGCCCCCCAACACCCAGAAGCAGGAGATAGTTGTGGCCCTTATTGAGGCAGTAGACGCACGCGAGATTCTCGATTCCCGAGGAAACCCTACGATCGAGGTCGAGGTGCTCCTGGACGACGGCACCGTGAGCCGTGCCGCGGTTCCGTCCGGAGCGTCCACCGGCGCCTTCGAGGCGTATGAACTTCACGACAACGACACCGCCCGTTACATGGGCAAGGGTGTTCTCAAGGCCGTGGAATCGGTCGTTGACGAGCTCGGCCCCGCCGTGGAGGACATCGACGCCACCGACCAGCGCGTCGTTGACGCCGTGCTGCGCGAAACCGACGGCACCGACAACAAGGAACGTCTCGGCGCCAACGCCATCCTCGGCGTGAGCCTGGCCGTGGCCAAGGCCGCCGCCAGCTCGGCCGGTCTGCCCCTGTTCCGCTACCTCGGGGGCCCGAACGCGCACACCCTGCCGGTGCCGATGATGAACATCATCAACGGCGGCTCCCACGCCGACAACGACGTGGACATCCAGGAATTCATGATCGTGCCGCTGGGCGCCGAGTCCTTCAGTGAAGGCCTGCGCTGGGGCGTGGAGACTTACCACGCCCTCAAGAAGCTGCTGCAGTCCAAGGGCCTGTCCACGGGCCTCGGCGACGAGGGCGGATTCGCCCCGAACCTGCCCAGCAACCGCGCGGCCCTTGACCTCATCGTCGAAGCCATCGAAATCGCCGGCTACACGCCCGGCACCGACATCGCCCTGGCCCTGGACTGCGCCGCAAGCGAGTTCTACAAGGACGGCGCCTACCACTTCGAGGGCAAGAAGCTCTCCGCCCAGGAAATCGTCGCGTACTACGGCGAACTCGTCGACAGCTACCCGCTGGTCTCCATCGAAGACCCGTTGGAAGAAGACGACTGGGACGGCTATGTGCTGCTCACCGAGCAGATCGGCAAGAAGGTTCAGATCGTCGGCGACGACCTGTTCGTGACCAACCCGGAACGCCTGGCCAAGGGCCTGGCCCTCGGCGCGGCCAACTCGATTCTGGTGAAGGTCAACCAGATCGGCACCCTCACCGAGACCCTCGACGCCGTCACCCTCGCGCAGCGCGCCGGCTACACCGTGGTCATCTCGCACCGTTCCGGTGAGACCGAAGACACCTTCATCGCCGACCTCGCCGTTGCGACGGACTCCGGCCAGATCAAGACCGGTGCCCCGGCCCGCAGTGAACGCGTCGCCAAGTACAACCAGCTGCTGCGCATCGAAGAAGAACTCGGCGAGGCCGCAGTGTACGCGGGCCGTTCCGCGTTCCCCCGCTTCACCGCGTAACACCGCACTGCCCCGCGGGCCCGTCCGCAGTCGTCGACGGGCCCGCACCACACTCGCGTTTCGCAGAAAGGACCGTCATGAGTCGAGTGCCTCCCGACGCGTCCGGCACGGATGCGGCGGACACCCCCGTCGCAGGATGGCTGCGCGGCATCCGCTTCTCGGGATTCTCTCTCATGATGATGGGCATACTGGTGTTCGCCGTGGTCGTTCTGGCACCGAGCCTGCGCACCTACGCCGAGCAGCGCCAGGAGATCAACCGGCTCAGCGCCAGCGTCGCCGAGCAGCGCGACACCGTCGAGGACCTGCAGGCCCAACGGGACCGCTGGAACGACCGCACCTTCGTCACCACCCAGGCGCGCGACCGGTTGTCGTACGTGCTGCCCGGCGACATCAACTTTCTGGTCATCAACGACCTCCCGATTCCCGTGGCCGGAGCCGCCGACACGGCCCCGGTCAGCACCAAGATTCAAGACACCGACATTGATTGGCTGGATTCCATGTTTGCCTCCGTGATGACGGCGGGACTTGCCCCCGAGTCCGCCGCGCCCGCCGCCGTCGTTCCCGACACGACCATTTCCGACACCACCGTTCCCGACACGACGG
Organism: Actinomycetales bacterium; assembly: GCA_038208655.1. GTDB lineage: Bacteria > Actinomycetota > Actinomycetes > Actinomycetales > Microbacteriaceae > Cryobacterium. The sequence goes on along the minus strand of JBBQYN010000002.1, from coordinate 23,789 downwards.
TCGCCCCGTGACCCGGCCGCCGTTCGCGCCGTTCACCGAGCAGGACATCGCGACCGTCACCGCGCAGCTGGGCCGCCCCGCCCGCGACGTGGTCGGTATTCCGGCCCGCTGCGTCTGCGGCGCCCCGACGGTGGTTGCCACGGCCCCGCGCTTGAGCGACGGCACCCCGTTCCCCACGGTGTACTACCTGTGCCACCCCGGTGCCACCGCTGCGATCTCCACCCTCGAGGCGACCCAAGTGATGAACGAGTACAACGACCTGCTCGCGGCCGACCCGGACGTGCGCGCCGCCTACCAGAGCGCCCACGAGAGCTTCATCGCCGACCGCGACACTCTCGGCACCGTGCCCGAGATCGCCGGGGTTTCCTCCGGCGGCATGCCCACCCGCGTGAAGTGCCTGCACGCCCTCGCCGCTCACAGCCTGGCTGCGGGCCCGGGCGTGAACCCCATCGGCGACCTCGCCCTCGCCCGCGCGGCGTGGAGTCCGTCGGTGTGCGTCTGCGTGGATTACACCGCGATCGACGACACTGTGGGCGACACCGCGGACGACACCGCGGTCGACACCGGCGAGGCACCCTCGCCGTGAGCAGTCTCTGGCGGCGCATCCGCATCGCGGTGGGCGTTACGCTCGCCGCGACCCTGCTCGGCGGCACCGTCGTGCTCGACGCGCCCGCCGCCCGCGCCGACCAGATCCGCGACCTGCAGTACTGGCTGAACGACTACGGTTTCTCGCAGGCCTGGCAGACCACCCGCGGCGCCGGCGTCACCATCGCCGTCATCGACACCGGTGTCGACGGCAGCATCCCCGAACTGAACGGCGCCGTGATCGGGGGAACGGATGCCTCCGGCATCGGTTCCCGCAACGGCCAGACTCCCGTGAGCGATGACGGCTCGGAACACGGCACCATGGTGGCCTCGCTGCTGGCCGGCCGCGGCACCGCTGAGAACACCGGGCTCGTCGGCGTCGCCCCGGAAGCCTCCATCCTCAGCGTGTCGGTGGCTTTCGGCACGAGCGCGGCGACGGTGAGCAACGACGACCAGATCGCCGCAGGCATCCGGTGGGCCGTCGACAACGGCGCCGACGTGATCAACATGTCCCTGACCCGGAACACCCAGGACTGGCCCGAAAGCTGGGACAGCGCCTTCCTCTACGCCTTCGACAACGACGTGGTCGTCGTCGCGGCCGCCGGTAACCGCGGCAGCGGCACCACCGAAGTCGGCGCGCCCGCCACGATCCCCGGCGTGCTCACCGTCGCCGGGGTGGACCGCAACAAGGAAGCCAGCTTCGACGCCTCTTCCCAGGGCATCACCATCGCCGTGGCCGCCCCCAGCGAAGAACTCGTCGGGGTCGTGCCCGGCGGCGGCTACGTGCAGTGGGGCGGAACCAGCGCCGCCGCGCCCCTGGTCTCCGGGCTTGTCGCGCTGGTGCGCGCCGCGTACCCTGACCTCGACGCGGCCGGGGTGATCAACCGGGTGATCGCCACGGCAAACCCCAACGGCCATTCGGTGCCCAGCCCGATCTACGGCAACGGCCTCATCGACGCCGCCGCGGCCGTAGCCGGCTCGGTGCGCTCCAGCACGGAGGCTGCCCCCGCCACCCTGCTGCAGGACTGGATCCACCTGCACCGACGGGCCGACACGACCGTGGGGGACACTCCCGAACCCACGACACTGGCCCCGAATCCGGCCCAGCCCGACCCGGAGATACCCGAGCAGAACCTCGCCTCGGCCTGGCTCCCCACCCCGATGACCATGAGATACGTCAGCCTGCCGCTCGTTGTGCTCGTGGGATTTGTTAGTCTAGTGACGCTGCTCGGCATTGGAGCCACTCGGCATATCAGGCGGATTCGGCGACAATCGTAAGAATTCGCGCTTTCAGACTCATGTAGGAGGCTTTTCCCGTGCCCAAAATTCTCATCGTCGGTGGTGGCTACGCTGGTTTCTACACCGCGTGGAAGCTGGAGAAGTGGCTGCGTTCCGGCGAGGCCGACGTCACCATGGTCGACCCGTTGCCTTATATGACCTATCAGCCCTTCCTTCCGGAGGTGGCCGCCGGTTCAGTCGAACCGCGCCACGCCGTGGTGTCGCACCGTCGTCACCTCAAGAAGACCACCGTGCTCACGGCCAAGGTCAGCCACATCAACCACGCTGAGAAGACCGCGACGATCACGCCGCCGATCGGTGAGCCCTATGAGTTCGCGTACGACATCGTCGTGGTGACCGCTGGCGCCGTGTCCCGCACCTTCCCCATTCCCGGGGTCGCCGATCAGGCTATCGGTCTCAAGACGATCGAAGAGGCCGTCGCGATCCGCGACACCGTGCTGCGCAACTTCGACCTCGCCGCCGCCCTCCCGGCCGGCCCCGAGCGCGAACGCCTGCTCACCTTCGTCGTGGTCGGTGGCGGCTTCGCCGGCATCGAGGCTTTCGCTGAGCTGCGTTCTTTCGCCACCTCGCTGCTGACCAAGTACCCCGAGATCAGCTTCGATGACACCCACTTTCACCTCATCGAGGCAATGGGTCGCATTATGCCCGAGGTGTCGCTCAAAACCAGCCTCTGGGTCATCGACAACCTCGCTTCGCGCGGCGCGCAGATCCACCTCGACACGCAGCTCACGAGCGCCGTCGGCGGCAAGATCGAGCTGTCCACCGGGGAGAGCTTCGAAAGCGACCTGATCGTGTGGACGGCGGGTGTCATGGCCAACCCGACCATCGTGCGTCACACCGACCTGCCCATCGAAGAACGCGGCCGGGTGCAGACCCGCGCCGACCTGCGCGTGGGCACCGAAGACGACATCGTTCTGGACGCCTGGGCTGCCGGCGACGTGAGCTGCGTTCCCGACCTCAGTGGCGGCGGTGTGGGCGGAAACTGCGTGCCCAACGCCCAGCATGCCGTGCGTCAGGGCAAGCTGATGGCCAAGAACATCGTCGCCGTGCTGCGGGGCGAAGGCCCCAAGGAGTACAACCACAAGAACCTCGGAGCCGTCGCCGGTCTCGGCGTGGGCGTGGGGGCCTTCCAGTCCGGCAAGATCGCCGTCACCGGCCTGCCGGCCTGGTTCGCGCACCGTGGCTACCACGGCCTCGCAATGCCGACGTTCGAGCGTAAGTCTCGCGTGATCTGGGGCTGGGTGAACAACTTCTTCCTCGGCCGCGACATTGTCTCGCTCAGCGCCACGCTGGCCCCGCGCGCCGTGTTCGAAGAGTTTGCGTCGCGTCCCAAGCCGCCGGCAGCCGAGCCGGCAGCGCCGGCCGCCGCTGCTCCGCGTGCCCCTCGGGCGCCGCGCAAGGCACCGGTCACGGCGCCCGCGGCTCCCGCTGCGACGACGGATGCTGCCGCACCCGCCGCTGCCGCGAAGGCCAGCACCACGAAGACCGCGACCGCCAAGGCCTCGGCGGCCTCGAAGTAGCATCGACCGGGCAGGGCTTCGCAGCCCTGCCCGGCCTTCATTGGCCCCCGTAGCCCAATCGGCAGAGGCAGACGACTTAAAATCGTTACAGTCTGGGTTCAAATCCCAGTGGGGGCACCACCCGCACCACCCGCGGATGCCGGGCGGTGTCGATCTTCTTCAGTGCACAGCGTGCGCCCCCTCCTGGAGAGGGTGCCGCGCTCATAGCTGCTGTTTATCGACACGGCTGCCCCGCCCGGGGCCACCGGCCCGCCGGCGCCGTCAGTGGCCCACGTACGCCGCGAGGTGCTCGCCGGTGAGGGTGGACCGGTCCGCAACGAGCTCGGCGGGGGTTCCCTCGAACACGATGCGCCCGCCGTCGTGACCGGCCCCCGGCCCGAGGTCGATGATCCAGTCCGCGTGCGCCATGACGGCCTGGTGATGCTCGATCACGATGACCGACTTGCCCTGCTCCACGAGCCGGTCCAGCAACCCGAGCAGGTTCTCCACATCCGCCAGGTGCAGCCCAGTGGTCGGCTCATCGAGCACGTAGATGCTGCCCTTCTCCGACATCTGCGTGGCCAGTTTCAGACGCTGGCGCTCACCGCCCGACAGCGACGGCAGCGGCTGGCCGAGGCTGATGTAGCCCAGCCCCACGTCCACCAGCCGCACCAAAACGGTGTGCACCGCCGGTGTGCGGGCCTCCCCGGCGCCGAAGAACTTCTCCGCCTCGGTCACCGACAGCGCCAGTACCTCACTGATATCGAGGCCACCCAGGTGGTAGTCCAGAACGGATGCCTCGAATCGCTTCCCCTCACACACCTCACACATCGTCGACACGCTCGCCATGATGCCCAGGTCCGTGAAGATCATGCCGGCCCCGTTGCAGTTCGCGCAGGCGCCCTCAGAATTGGAGCTGAACAGGGCCGGCTTCACCCCGTTCGCTTTCGCGAACGCCTTCCGGATCGGCTCCAGCATGCCGGTGTACGTGGCCGGGTTGCTGCGCCGGGACCCTTTGATGGCACCCTGGTCGATCGAGACCACGCCCGCACCGGTCGGCATCGACCCGTGCACCAGCGAACTCTTGCCCGAGCCGGCGACCCCGGTGAGCACGACGAGCATACCCAGAGGGATGTCCACGTCGACGTTCTGCAGGTTGTTGGCCGTGGCCCCGCGAATCGGCAACGTGCCGGTCGGGGTGCGCACCGCGGGTTTCAACGCGGACCGGTCATCGAAGTGCCGCCCGGTGAGGGTGCCACTGGTGCGCAGCCGCTCGACGGTGCCCTCGAAACCGATGGTGCCGCCCGCGGTGCCGGCGCCCGGACCGAGGTCGATGACGTGGTCGGCGATCTTGATGGTCTCGGGTTTGTGCTCGACGACGAGCACCGTGTTGCCCTTGTCCCGCAGCTGCAGCAGCAGTCGGTTCATCCGCTCGATGTCGTGCGGGTGCAGGCCGATCGTCGGTTCGTCGAACACGTAGGTGACGTCGGTGAGTGAGGACCCGAGGTGCCGGATCATCTTGGTGCGCTGCGCCTCCCCGCCCGAGAGAGTGCCGGCCGGACGGTCCAGGGAGAGATAGCCCAGTCCGATCTCGACGAACGCGTGCAGCAGCTCGCTCAGCGCGGTCAACAGCGGGCCCACCGACGGCTCATCGAGCGCGGCCACCCACACGGCGAGGTCACTGATCTGCAGGGCACAGGCATCCGCGATGCTCAGCCCGCCGACCTTCGATGAGCGGGCCGCCTCGCTCAGCCGGGTGCCGGCGCAGTCCGGGCAGGTGGTGAACGTGACCGCGCGGTCCACGAACACCCGGATATGCGGCTGCATGGCTTCGCGGTCCTTGCTCAGGAACGATTTCTGCACCTTGGGAACGAGGCCCTCGTAGGTCATGTTGATGTCGCCGACCTTCACCTTGATCGGCTCACGATAGAGGAAATCCTCGCGTTCCTGCGCGGTGTAGTCGCGGATCGCCTTGTCGGGGTCGAGAAACCCTGAGCCGGTGAAGATGCGCACGCCCCAGCCGTCGGCGGTGTAGCCCGGGATGGTCAGCGCGCCCTCGTTCAGCGACTTGGCGTCGTCGAACAGTTGGGTGAGGTCGATGTCGTTGACGGTGCCCATGCCCTCGCAGCGCGGGCACATGCCGCCGGTCACCGTGAAGCTGCGGCGTTCCTTGACCGTCTTGCCGCCCCGTTCCAGGGTGACCGCGCCGGCGCCGCTGATCGACGCCACGTTGAAGGAGTATGCCTGCGGCGAGCCGACGTGCGGCTGCCCGAGCCGGCTGAAGAGGATGCGCAGCATCGCGTTGGCGTCCGTCGCCGTGCCGACCGTGGACCGCGAGTTGGCGCCCATGCGCTCCTGGTCCACGATGATCGCCGTGGTCAGGCCGCTGAGCACGTCCACGTCGGGCCGTGCCTGCGTGGGCATGAAACCCTGCACGAAGCTGCTGTAGGTCTCGTTGATCATGCGCTGGGACTCGGCGGCGATGGTGCCGAACACCAGTGAGCTCTTGCCTGATCCGGAGACCCCGGTGAAGACCGTCAGTCGGCGTTTGGGGATGTCGACCGAGACGTTTTGCAGGTTGTTCTCGCGGGCGCCCTGCACCCGGATCAGGTCGTGGCTGTCGGCGGCGTGGCCGCCGTGCGGCTCTGCGCGGGGGGTCGTGACCGTGCTCATCGTGTCTCCATCTGGGTGGTCGCCGAGGTCAACGACCTTCGTCACTGCGGCGGCGCGTCGTCACCTGGCTCGTGTGATCACCCCGAGCATACGTCGAGACGACCACCTGTGCGGCTAGCCCAGTCGGTCGAGGTAGCGCAGGATGATGCCCTCGCGCAACGCCCACGGGGACACCTCGAGCTCATCGACCCGGAAGGCCGACATGGCCTCCTGCAACACGATGCCGCCGGCCACGATCTGAAACGTGCGGTCCGCGGTGATGCCGGGCAGCGCCGGGCGCGCTTCGGCGGGAATGCGGGCCAGCCGCGGCACCCAGTTGCCCAGTTCGGTGCGGCGCAAGCGCAGCCGGTCCCCGGACCCGACGCCGTCGGAGGTGCTGCCGGCCAGACGTGCCAGTGAACGGATGGCTTTGGACGATCCGACCACATGGTGCGGCGCCCGCATCTCGGCGAACGCCCCGACGGCCTGAGCCAGAACCTCGCGGGCGTGCTCGTGCAGGGCTTTCACCTCGGTCTGCAGCGGCGGATCGGTGTGCAGAAACCCGATCGTGGACCGCCCCGCACCCAGAGGCAGCGACACCGCCACGTCGGGGATCTCGCCGGCTCCGGCAGCGATCTCCAGAGACCCTCCGCCGATGTCGAACAGCAGGAGGTTCTCGGCCGACCAGCCGTACCAGCGTCGCACCGCCAGGAACGTGAGCCGGGCTTCGTCTTCGCCCGAGAGCACCTGCAGGCGCACCCCGGTGTGGTGCTCAACCCGGTCCAGCAGCTCGGCACCGTTCTGTGCCTCGCGCAGTGCCGAGGTGGCGAAGGCGAGCAGCTCGTCGATGTCATGGGTCTGCGCCACGTCGGCCGCGTTCTGCACCGCGGTGATCACAGCGAGGCAGCCCTCTTCGGTGATGGCGCCATCCGGTGTGAGGTAGCGCATGAGGCGCAGCACGGACTTGTCCGCCGCCATCGGCAGGGGAGCGGCGCCGGCATGGGCATCGACGACGAGCAGATGGACGGTATTCGACCCGACGTCGAGGACTCCTAAGCGCACACGCCGAGTTTACCCACGCCGGCGCGGTGCCGACCGCACCGGTCAGGCGAGCTCAGACGCCGCTCTGGCTCGGTACGATATAGCGCTGCCAGGCCCAGACCGACAGGCTCAACGCGGCGAACCCGGCGGCGGCGACCCACAACAGTGCCACGGTTCCGTCGCTCTGCCAGAGTTCCACCACGGGGGAGAGCACCGCGAACAGCAGCGTGTACGCGATCAGGGTCAGGCCCACCCAGATTGCCGGCGACCACGACAAAATGCTGCGGCCGCTGGTCGCTCCGATCGGCACCAGGATGAACACCGCAGACCCCACCGAGGCCAGCACCACCGTGGTCGCGATCTCAGCGACCAGCGCGGTACCGAAATTGGTCGCGCCGGGCAGCAGCCCGAGCACAAGCCAGCCGACCGCCGCCAGGGTGATCAGGCTCACGGTGCGCACGGCGGCGAGCTGGCCGCGCTGGGCGGGCGTGGCCGCGGTGACCATGGTGACGCTGCCGAGTAACCCGAACAGCAGCGCCGGTTGAATCTCAAACAGTCGCGACCCGATCGCCGTGAGGAACACCAGCAGCAGGTAGCGCGGCAGGAAGCTCTGCGTGGCCGGGGCCCCCAGCACCCGGCTGCTCCACAGCCGCGGCAGCAGGGCACCGACCAGGTTCACCAGGAACAGTGCGATCGTGACCGCCAGCAGCAGGCGCAGGTACGCGGGCTGGTCCAGGATCGGACCCGACAGCATCACCAGGGTCGCGGCGGCGACCAGGGCGATCCCGCCCTGCAGCCACCGGTTCACGGACAGTGTCGGCGCCGTCTCGAACTCCTCCCGGGCGCGGTTGCGGCCGGCGACGGCGGTCGGGGCCCACAACGGTCGACCGCCGCGTGCCCGGGCCACGGTGCCCGCCAGCAGTCGGGCCGGGAACGCGAGCAGCAGAACAGCACCGAGCGCCAGGAGCACGGCGTTCAGCCACGGGTATGCCGAGCCGTACCAGGGTGACGGCACCGCAGACGCGAACAACGTCGGGTCGTTCCACTGGCCCGGCGGCAAGCCGGCAGCGGGGTCGTCGGCGCCGTCGCTCGGGGGGGCGACGGGGGCGACCGGAGCGGTGCTGGGCGACGCGGTGGGCTCCGGCGTGGCCGTGGCGCTCGCTGACGGCGCCGCGCTGGGTGAGGTCGACGTCTCGGGTGTCACCGTCACCGGGCCGGCATTGGCGTACCGCACCGAGATCGCCACGCTGCCCGGGCTCACATTACCGGCGGCGTCCTGTTGAATCGCGATGACTTCATAGGTTCCGGCGGCCACACCGCCCGCGGTGCACTGCCAGGCTCCGCCGAGTACCGGGGCTTCGCAGACCGAATACGGGCCCGCGAACACGGTCACGGTGGTGCCGGTCTCACCCGTTCCGGAGTAGGTGGTTCCGGCCAGGTCCACCCGGGTGCCGGAGCTCGGCGCGCTGAGCACCGGTGCGGCCGGGCGTTGCATGTCAAAGCGGATGCTCACGGCCCGGCTGGCATTGGACGAGCTCGGCCCGCTGATGCTCGACTTCTGCTGGGTCGCCGTGATCGCCGCGGCGCCGTCGGGCACGGTGCTCTCCAGCAGGCACACCCAGTTGCCGGCGCTGTCCGCGGTGCCCGTGCAGCCGGGGCCGGCAGGGTGCCGCGCCGTGACGAGCGCCCCCGGCTCGCCTCGGCCGCTCAGCGACCCGTCGGAGAGGGCAGATCCGGTGCGCCCGCCGATCACGGTGGGCTCACCGAGCACAGAGACGGTGATCTGGGAGGACAGCCCGGGCTCGCCCTCGACGACGACCCGTAACGGCAGCGACGCAGCGTTGGGCATCGTCACTGCACAACCCCAGCGCGTGGACCCGTCCACGTCATCGATGCAGAGCGGATCGCCGCCGAACGGGTCGAGCACCTGCACCTTCTGGTCGGCCGCGCGGGTGCCTGACACCGTGGTCACGGACTTGCCGATGAACGCCCCGTTCGGAGGGCTCTCAATGGTGGGAATACCGGCCGCCGACGGCGACGGGGTGGGCGTTCCCGGGGCTGTCGGTGCGACGCCCGGCGCCGACGAGGGCGTGCGGTCGGCCTGCTCCGTTTCGGCGGCGTGGGTGGGCACGGCAAGAGCGGAACAGAGCATGGTCGCCACGATCAGTGTCAGGCCCCAGAGGCGGGCCCGGCCGGCGTTCCTCGGCCGGGCCTGGGCGGGCCGGCCGAAAATCGGATGGCGAAGCGGCCCTGACCTCGTCAGTGTGCCGTCGAATGATCTGCTCACACGCCTCCTTCGTCCATTTCAGGGGGTGGACGACCTAATGTCAACGCCCCTCGCCCGGCTCAGGGGAAGAATGCGGGGCAGATTCAGGGGAAGATGAAGTGATGTTGCCCGCCGCGCAACATCAGCCTCGACCCGAAATGAGACCGGAACCATGAACACCCCCGCCGCACGCGACTGGCCACACCGAGCGAGCGAACTGGGCCAGCTTCTGCCGGCCGGGTTCGTGGTGGGGGCGGCGGCATCCGCTTTTCAAATCGAGGGGGCCGCTCGTGAGGGGGGTCGCAGCGAATCCGTCTGGGACGTGTTCACCGCGCAGCGCGGGCGCATTCGTGATGGCTCCAACGCGTCGGTCGCGGCCGATCATGTGTCCCGGTATCTGGAAGACGTGCAGCTGCTGCGTGACCTGGGCGTGGACGCGTACTCGCTGTCGTTGTCCTGGAGCCGGTTGCAGCCGGATGCCCGGGGTTCGCTGAACCGGGCCGGTCTGGCGTTCTACGACCGGTTGCTCGACGCGCTGCTGGCCGCCGGGATTCGCCCGCGCGTGACGCTGGCGCACTGGGACATTCCGGCGGCGCTGCGTGGCGGCTGGATGAACCGCGACACCGCGGGGCGGTTCGGGGACTACGCCCATGAGGTGGGCGCGGCCCTGGCCGACCGGGTGGATTCCTGGGTGACCCTGCACGAACCGGCGACGGTCGCCGTGAACGGGTACGCGGTGGGCACCCACGCGCCCGGGCGCAGCCTGCTCTTCGGCGCCCTGCCCGCAGTGCACCACCAGCTGCTCGGGCACGGACTGGCCGTGCAGGGGCTGCGCGCCGCCGACGTGCGGGCCCCGATCGGCATCGTCAACGCCTACACGCCGGTGGAATCCGCCAGTGACCGGGAGCAGGATCGGTCCTACGCCGACCTGGTGGCGTTGCTCTACAACCACGCGTTCGCCGACCCGGTGCTGCTCGGTCACTACCCCGCTCCGCTGGAACCGTTCGGTGTCGAGCTGCGCCCGCTGCTCGAGGCGGACCCGGCCGACCTGCGCACGATCCACCAGCCGTTGGACTTCTACGGGGTGAGCTACGCGCAGCCCACCCGCATCAAGACCGGGCCGAGCCCCGCCACGAAGGCCGCGCTCGCCGAGGCCCGCGCGGCGGCCCAGGCCGGCGAACCGGCCCCGGTGCCCGCCCCCGGCGACTGGGCCCGGCTGCCGTTCCACCGTGAGCAGTTGCGGGAATGGCCGCAGACCGGCGCGGGCGACGCCGTGGCGCCGCCCGCGCTGGCCGAGACCCTCGCCCAGCTGCAGATGCGGTACGGAGCAGCCCTGCCGCCCGTGTACCTGCAGATCGGGGCGGGGTTCTCCGACCCGGCACCGGTACGTGGCGGGGTTCCCGACCCCGTTCGCATCGACTACCTCGCCGAACACCTCGTCGCCGCCCTCGACGCGGTCGCCCCGGGCGGCGCCGCGAGCCAGGTGGACCTGCGCGGCGTCTTCGTGCGCTCATTCCTCGACGGTTTCGAGTGGGATTCCGGTTACACCGCACGGTACGGGCTCGTGCATGTCGCCTTCGCCGACTCGCCCCGGGTCGGCACCCGAACGCCCAAGCAGTCCTTCCGCTGGTTGCAGAGCGTGCTCGCCCAGCGCTGAACACCGGCGCAGCACGAGCACCGTCACCCGCCGTGACGAGAACCGGATGACCCGGCCGCCACGGCACGAATACCGGATGTTTCGGGAGTCTTCCAGCGCTACATCCGGTTTTCGCCGCTCGGCCTCCGAACGTGCATGCGCGCCGGGAGCTGTCTTGGAGTGTGGTGAGAAGCGGAGGGGAGCCTCAGAGCGCGAGGTTACTATGGTCGTGCACCCCTTGAGGCCCAGAGCCGAGGGGGGTGCGCAGGCCGAATGTTGTGCGCGAAACGAGTGTGCACCGCCCGGTCACCGCGACACATGTACACCGCGCCACGAATGCAGTGGCAAATTTGCAAGGAGACGCTGCCATGGAATGGCTCATCCCGGTTTTGATCGTTGTGGTGCTCGCCGCCATCGTGGGAATCTACCTCTGGTCCACGTACAACTCCCTCGTGACCCTCAATGTGCGCGTCGACGAGGCGTGGAGCGACATCACGGTGCAGCTCAAGCGGCGAGCCGACCTGATTCCGAACCTGATCGAGACGGTCAAGGGGTACGCGGCTCACGAGCGCGGCGTGTTTGAGAGCGTGACCAAGGCGCGGGCCGAGACGCTGAACGCACAGGGCCCCGCCGACGCATCCGCTGCCGAAAACCACATGCAGACGGCACTGAAGAGCATCTTCGCCGTCGCCGAGGCCTGCCCCCAGCTGCAGGCCAGCCAGAACTACCTGCAGTTGCAGGGCGAGCTCGTGGACACCGAAGACAAGATTCAGGCCTCACGCCGGTTCTACAACGGTGGCGTGCGCGAGCTGAACACCAAGATCAAGGTGTTCCCTAACCACATTTTCGCTAAGAACCTCGGGTTCACCGAACGTGACTTCTTCGAGGTCGCCGACTCCGCGGCCATTGCCGAGCCGCCCCGCGTGCAGTTCTAACGCCAGCCCCCGACGGAAAGACCCCGGATGTATAGCGCGATAGCGAAAAACAAACGCAACACCGTTGTCATCATCGTGTTGTTCCTGCTGGTCATCAGCGGACTGGGCTGGCTGGCCGGTGCCGCCTACGGCGTGCAGGGCTACGGGGTGCTGATCGGCACCCTCGTGATTGCGAGCCTGTACGCCCTGTTCCAGTACTACGCGGCGGGCAAACAGGCCGTGAGCATGAGCGGTGGCGTGAAACTCACCGCGAAAAGCGACAACCCGCGGCTGTGGCGCATCGTGGAGAACCTGTCGATCACGACCGGCTCACCGATGCCCGAGATTTACATCATCAACGACCCGGCACCCAACGCGTTCGCCACCGGCCGTGACCCGCAGCACGCGATCGTCGCCGCGACGACGGGTCTGCTCGACATCATGGACGACGCGGAACTCGAAGGCGTCATGGCCCACGAGCTCGGCCACGTCAACAACTACGACATTCGCGTGTCGATGGTGGTGTTCGGGCTCGTGGTGGCCGTCGGCTTCATCTCCGACATCTTTCTGCGGATGGCCTTTTTCGGCCGGGGCAACAACAGCAACGGCAACCCCATCGTGATGGTGTTCGGACTGGTGGCCATGGTCGCCGCCCCGATCATTGCGACCGTCGTGCAGCTCGCCGTGTCGCGGCAGCGGGAATACCTCGCCGACGCCACCAGCGCCCTCACCACCCGGCACCCTGATGCCCTCGCGAGCGCCCTGGCCAAACTCGGCGAATACGGCCGCCCGATGAAAAAGCAGAACACCTCGATGGCACACCTGTGGATCGCCGACCCGCTCAAGCCCGGCGTGATGGACAAGCTCTTCGCCACCCACCCGCCGATCGCCGCCCGCATCGAACGCCTCAACGCCATGGGACGCAAGTTCTAGCCTGACCCGCCTCACCGCACCTCTGACCGGTCTGGCCTCGCCTGCGCGGTCAGCGCATCGCCGCGGCCAGAGCCGGGGCGAGCGTGCCGCGTGGCATCACCTGCACCGAATCGAGCCCCTGCCACGCGGCGGCGCTCTGCAGCACGGCTGCCAGCCGGTCGGCCGTGTCGCCCGGAGCACCCGGCTCGGACCAGGCCGACTGCACACGGAGCACCCCGGCCTGCCGGTCGTTCTTGAGGTCAACCCGGCCGACCAGGGCATCGCCCTGCAGAATCGGCAGTGAATAGTACCCGAACACCCTTCGGGCCTCCGGGGTGTAAATCTCAATGCGGTAGTGGAAACCGAAGATCCGCTCGGCCCGCCCACGCGCCCAAACCACTGGGTCGAACGGCGACAGCACGGTGTCAGCGTCGAGACGGCGGGGCAGCCGGGCATCGCGGTGCAGCCACGCCGCCGGCGCGGGCCGACTGCCGCCCCAGCCGGGAACCGTCACGGGAATGAGCTCGCCGGAGTCTTCGAGGTCGCGGATCGCGGCGCGCGTCGCCGGTGTTGTCAACCGAAAGTAGTCGGCGAAGTCCTGCGCGGTGCCGACCCCGTGGGCGCGGGCGCTGCGGCTCACCAGCTCGCGGTGCGCATCCGTTTCGGTCATCTCACGATCCAGCAGAGCGGCGGGGAAGACCTGGTGCGGCAGCGCATACACGCGTTCGAACCGGGTGCGCCCCGCACTGACCACGTCACCCCAGCGAAACAGCACCTCGAGGCCGGTTTTCACGTCTGACCAGCCCCACCAGGGGCCGCTGCGGGTGTTCGCGTCGTGTTCGATGGCGCTGGCCGGCAGCGGCCCGGTCACGGCGAGCTCGGCGAGCAGCCAGTCGAGCATCGGCCGGTTCGCCTGCGACCACTCATTCGGAGTGCGCGCCGAACGTTCCCGAAACTTCTGCATGCGCCACCTAAAGAGTGGCCAGGTGTCGGTGGGCAGAAACGAGGCTTCGTGCGCCCAGTACTCGGTGAATCGGGCCTCCCGACCGCTCGTGAGGCGGTCCAGCTGGGCCTTGTCATAGGGGCCGAGGCGGCTGAATGCGGGCATGTAATGGCTGCGCTCGAACACGTTCACCGAGTCGATCTGCAGCAGCTCAAGCCGGTTGACCAGGGCGTCGAGCTGACGGATGCCCGGGGTCGCCATCCGGGGCCGGCCGAAGCCCTGCGCGGCCAGGGCAACCCGGCGCGCCAGGGCGGGGGAGAGGATCTGCGCCATCTGTCGACTGTACGCGACGAGTGGGCTCCTTCTCGGGCAGCGCATGCCGGGGTGCGCGTCGCCGAGAAATCGGGAAGCTGCGTGTCAGCGGTGTAGCCGCGTCTGACCCGGCGAGACCACGGGGCGCGTTCTAGAATAACGAGGTGACGGAATTGACGTTCAGAAGCTTGCGGGCGCGCCTGCGTGACCGTCGCGCGCCCACACCGGAGCCCTCGCCGGAACCGCCGTCGAGTGTCGTGGCGGAACGCACCGGCCCCCTGCCCGCCGGCAACGTGGCACTGACGCCGTACCGGCCCGCCGTCCGTGGGCCCGGTGCCGCGGTGCCCAGCTCTCCGGTGCCCAGCGCTCCGGTGCCCAACGGGGTCGACGAAAACCTGCCCCCCGGCATCCGCCTGGCCGGGGCGTGGTCGTGGCGGCTGCTGGTGATTCTGGCGGCCATCGCCGTGGTCGTGTTCATTGTGATTCAGCTGCGCCTGATAGTGATTCCGCTGCTCGTGGCCGTGCTGGTCTCGGCACTGTTGGTTCCCCTGGTGCAGTTTCTGGTGCGGCACCGCTGGCCCAAGGGCCTCGCCGTCGCCGTCTCCATGATCGGTACCCTGCTGCTCGTGGCGGGCCTGATCACCCTGGCCGCCACGCAGATCGCCGACGGCACCGTGGGTCTGAGCGAACGCCTCGCCGAGTCGTACTCCGCATTCAAGGCGTTCCAGCAGTCGAGCCCGCTGCAACTGACCGAAACGGAAATCAACGTGTACGTCGGTGAGGCCTGGACAGCCGTGCAAAACGATAGCCAGGCGTTCATCAGCGGGGCCCTGTCGATCGGCTCATCACTCGGACACTTCGTTGCCGGCGCGTTGTTGGCGCTGTTCAGCCTGCTGTTCATCCTCATCGACGGCAAAAGCATCTGGGCCTGGATCGTGCGTTTCTTTCCCCAGCGCGCCCGCGCAGCCGTCGACGGAGCCGGCAGTGCCGGCTGGACCACCCTGGGCAACTTCGCAAAGGTGCAGATTCTGGTGGCGTCCATCGACGCGATCGGCATCGGCATCGGCGCCGCCCTGTTGGGCGTTCCGATGGCCATTCCCATCGCGATCCTGGTCTTCCTGGGATCATTCATTCCCATCGTGGGCGCCGTCGCGACGGGTTTCGTCGCGGTCGTGATCGCACTGATCTTCAACGGATGGCCTATCGCCCTCGCCATGCTCGGCGTGGTCCTGCTCGTGCAGCAGGTCGAAGGTCACGTGCTGCAGCCGCTGATCATGGGAACGGCCGTGAAGGTGCATCCGCTCGCCGTGGTGCTGGTCGTGGCCGCGGGAGCCATGCTCGCCGGAATCCCCGGAGCCCTGTTCGCCGTACCGATCGCCGCCGTCGTCAACGCCATGACCGATTACATCGCCGGGGGGCGCTGGCGCACCGCCGACGCCGACGCCGACGCCGAGCCGGCCCGAGAAGGAGCGCAACTCTGGCGTACGGTCCCACAGACCCGGCCCGGCTACCGGATCAGCGGCACCGCAACAGGAACCACTCGGGAGCGCACCATGCGCGCACGTACCACCAGCCGCAAGGCAGACGGAGAACAGAACACATGACCGAGATCACGCTTACCGGACCCACCCTCGCCGATTTCGAGGCAGCCCGGCTCACCGTGTCGCAGGTCGCGGACATCACCCCGATGGAAAGCTCCCGGTACCTCGCCGAGGTGCTCGGGGCTCCGGTGCACCTCAAATGCGAAAACCTGCAGCGCACCGGGTCGTACAAGATTCGGGGCGCCTACAACCGTCTGAGTAAGCTCAGCCCCGAGGAACGCGCCCGCGGCGTCGTGGCGGCATCCGCGGGCAACCACGCCCAGGGCGTGGCATTCGCCGCCCGCGAACTGGGCATTCGCGCCACGATCTTCATGCCCATCGGGGTGGCCCTGCCGAAGCTGCAAGCCACCCGGTCCTACGGGGCCGACGTGATACTGCGTGGACACACGGTGACCGAACCACTGCTGGCCGCCGCCGAATACTCCCGCCAGACCGGCGCAATTCTGATACCGCCCTTCGACCACGAAGACGTCGTGGCCGGGCAGGGCACGGTGGGGCTGGAAATCCTCGACCAGGTCCCGGACGTCGACACCGTCATCATTCCCATCGGTGGCGGCGGCCTCATCTCGGGTGTCGCCAGCGCCCTGAAGCAGCGTGCGGCCCTGGAAGGCCGCCCGATGCGCATCATTGGAGTGCAGGCCGCGAACGCCGCCGCGTACCCGCCCTCCCTGGCAGCCGGGGAGGCCACGACAATTGTGATCGGCCCGACCATCGCCGACGGCATCGCTGTCGCCACACCCGGGCTGCTCAACTTCGCCATCGTGCAGGACTGCGTCGACGAGGTCGTCACCGTCACCGAAGACGACACGGCTCGGGCGCTGCTGGTGTTGCTGGAACGCGCCAAGCTGGTTGTGGAACCCGCCGGCGCAGTCGCGGTCGCGGCGATCATCGCGGGAAAGATCCCGGTCAGCGACACCGGCGGATCAACCGTCGCCATTCTGTCGGGCGGCAACATCGACCCCTTGCTCATGCAGCGCGTGATCAGCCACGGGCTGGCCGCGTCGGGTCGGTACCTGAAACTGCGCATCATGCTTCCCGATCGTCCCGGCCAGCTGGCGCGCATCTCCGAGTTGCTCGCAGAGGCGACCGCCAATGTGATCGAGGTCTTGCACACCCGGCACGGTGTGGGCCTGCAGATCAGTGAGGTCGAACTCGACATCAGCGTCGAGACCCGCGGCCCCGACCACCGGGAACATGTCGTACAGACGCTGCGCGACGCCGGGTACGACCCGCACTTCGACTAGATCGACGACATATGCCAAATAGGTCGGCGCAGATGAACGCTCCCCCCAGCCGCGGTATTCGCGGATGAGGGGAGCGAGGGGTTCAGCGTCGCGGATGAATCGGAAATCAGCCGGTGAAGGTTTCTACGTTCAGAATCTCCACGGCGATGCTCTTGCCGGTGGGCGTCTCGTAGGTGGTGGACGCGCCGACCTTGAGCCCGATGATCGCGGTACCGAGCGGGCTTTGCTCGCTGAAGACGTCGAGGTCGCTGTTTCCGCCGATTTCACGGCTGCCGATTAGGAATCGGCTCTCATCGCCGGCGATGATCGCGGTGATGACCGTACCCGGCACGACGATGCCGTTGCTCTCGGGGGCCTGCCCCACCTCGGCGGTGCGCAGCAGAACGGTCAGCGTGCGAATGCGCGCCTCCATTTTGCCCTGCTCTTCTTTGGCCGCATGGTAACCGGCGTTCTCCTTGAGGTCGCCTTCTTCACGGGCGGACTCGATCTTCTTGGCAATGTCCAGACGACCGAAGTTACTCAGGGCGTCGAGCTCCGCAGCAAGGCGGTCGTGGGCCTCCTGGGTGAGCCAGGTGACCGTGGTTTCGGTACTCACGGTGGATCCTCTCCGTTGCGCTGCTCCGCGTCACCGGCCCGAGATCGGGCCCGCAGATATAGTTGACGCCCCGACGAGCACGGCAGGGCGAATTGTCAGTTTAGGACAGCCAACACTGGGAAACAAAACCCGTGTTGGGGAGTTCGGTCGTGCGCACGATCTCGGTGATGGAACGAGTGTAAAGCCCCGACGGCGGCAGCTCGATGATTTTCCAGCCCACAATGGTGTAACTCTCGTTCAGCGCCTGAACGGCGCAGGTGGACGCGCTGTTCGCGGGCATGGACACCTCGAAGGTGACGCTCACACTGTTCGAGTCGATGATGCTGTGCCGGGTGTCCCGGGCCTCGATCGAGGTGGATGTCCCGTCCAGTCCGGTCCAGACGACCCAAGCCGTGAGCACCACAGCGAAGACACCGCCGAGGATCCACAGCGACCGGCGGTTCTGTCGGCGGCGCTGCGGGGTCTGGCCGTAGCGAGAATCCAGGGCGGCGTTGCGGGGCCCGGCAACTCCGCGGGACACGTCGGCATCGGGTGACTCCGCGTCGGGTGCCCCGGCATGGCGCTGCTGCGTGTTCACTGGCGACTTCACACTCCGAAAATCAACGTTTAGGTCAGACTCACCGATTAGGCTTGGTATAAGTTTATCCGGCTTTCCTGAGGAGTTTTCTGTGCTGCGCTTGCTCGCCGTTCATGCCCATCCCGACGACGAGTCGAGTAAGGGCGCCGCCACCTACGCCGCCTATCGTGCCCGTGGCGCCGAGGTGCTCGTGGTCAGCTGCACCGGCGGTGAGCGGGGCAGCGTTCTCAACGACGAACTGGCCGACAAGGCCATGGCGGCCCGCGATATCACCGGGCTGCGTCGCCTGGAGATGAAACGCGCCCAGGAGGCTCTGGGCATTCAACACCGCTGGTTGGGCTTTGAAGACTCCGGAATGAATGACGACAAGACCGTCCCGAAGAACTCCTTCGCAGATATTCCGCTGGAGTTCTCCCTGGAGCCGCTCGTGCGCATCATTCGGGAATTCCGCCCGCAGGTTCTCATCACCTACGACGAAAACGGGGGATACCCGCATCCGGACCACATTCGCACCCACGAGGTCTCGGTCGCCGCATTCGCCGCCGCTGCGGACCCCACCCGATTCCTCGACGCCGGCCCGGCCTGGCAGATCGACAAGCTCTACTACGACCGCGTCTTCAACCTCGAACGTATCGAGGCCATGCACCGGATGCTGACCGACACCGAGCCCGATTCCCCGCTGCTCGTGCAGCTGGGGGAGGTGAAGGAACGTATGAAGGACCACCCGAACCTGGCCACGACGCACATTCCGATCGGTGATTTTCTGGATGCCCGGGACGCAGCACTGCGCGCCCACGCCAGCCAGGTGGCACCGACCAGCGGTTTCTTCTTCTGGCCCAATGACATGGTGCGCAAGACCTGGCCTTATGAAGATTTTCAGCTGATCGAATCGAAAGTGGAGACTGATATGCCCGAAAACGACCTGTTCGCCGGTGTGAAGGACCACAACTGATGGGCTCCATCGCATGGGGGGTGAGCGTCGTCATGAGCGCCGTTCCCGAAGACTTCGACCCCAACACCGTCACCCCTGGCCCCATCGGCTTCGCGGCAATCTTCGTGGTGGCTGCCGCCACAACGCTGCTGGGCTTCGACCTGGTGCGCCGGATTCGCCGCACCACCTACCGGGCCGAAATTACGGAACGCCTCGAGGCAGAACTCGCTGCCCGTGACGACGAAGACTCCGCGACCGGCTCAGCGACCGACCCGCAGCAGACGCCGCCGAATCGGCCTCAGGGGTAGATCGGATTCACGGCGATCATCGCGATGGCCGTGAAGTGGCAGAGAAAAGCCACCACGGTCAGGGTGTGGAAGATCTCGTGAAAACCGAAGACGCCCGGAACCGGGTTGGGCTTCTTCAGGGCGTAAATCACCGCACCCACGGTGTAGCACAGCCCGCCGACCAGAATCAGCGTCATCATGGTCGCGTTGGCTGTGAAGAAGTCCACGATGAAGAGCAGCGCACCGTAGCCCAGAAGCAGGTATAACGGCACGTAGAGCCAGCGCGGTGCGTGAATCCAGAAGACCCGGAACACTATGCCCAGCGCTGCCCCGCTCCAGACGATCCACAGCAGCACGGTGGCCTTCTCCGGAGGCAGGGCGAGCACCGTGATCGGCGTGTACGATCCGGCGATCAGCAGAAAAATGTTCGCGTGGTCAATGCGTTTGAGCAGGATGCGGGTGCGAGGCTTCCACGTGAAGCGGTGGTAGAGCGCCGAGTTGCCGAACAGCAGCATGGAACTAAGCACGAACACGAAGCTGCTCCACTGGGCGGCGGGGCCGTCGGCGATGAGGAGCAGCACGATGCCGGCCACGATGGTGACCGGGAAAGTTCCCGCATGGATCCAGCCCCGCCAGCTGGGCTTCACCTCATCGGGGTGAGCATCGGCCGCTTCGATCAGCGGCAGGTGGGTGCTGGAGTGCTCGGTGGCCATGACGTAAGCCTAAGACCCGCGGGGCCGCGCCGCTGTAAACGTTGCCACCGGAGTGTACTAGCGTCATTGTGTGACGAAACGGCAGGTCCCGCTGGGGCGGGACATTCTCTACGGGCTGTACCAGCGTCGGCTGCGCCGTGGACTGACCCGCGCGAACCTGCCCAAGCACGTTGCCATGATCATCGATGGAAACCGCCGCTGGGCTCGCCAGCTAGGTCTGGATTCAGTCTCGCACGGTCACCGGGCTGGCGCGGCGAAAATGCGCGAGTTTTTGGAATGGTGTGATGACCTCGGTATCTCCACTGTCACGCTGTACCTGTTGTCGGCCGATAACCTCACCAGCCGGGACTCCGACGAACTGACCGACCTGATGGAGATCATCGCGGAACTGGCCGAGGACCTCTCCCACTACCGAGACTGGCGGGTGCAGCAGGTAGGCGCCAAGGCCTGCCTCCCGGACACCCTGGTGGCCACCCTCGACGACGCCGAGGCCCGCACGATCGGTCGAAGTGGGCTGCACGTGAACCTGGCGGTGGGGTATGGCGGTCGTACGGAGATCACCGATGCGATGCGCAGCATCGTCGCAATGCACCACGCTCAGGGCGGCAGTCTGGAAGATCTCGCCGAGACGCTGACTCCGGAACTGATCGGGCAGCACCTCTACACGACCGGGCAGCCCGACCCTGATTTGGTCATCCGAACCTCGGGTGAGCAGCGTCTGAGCGACTTCATGCTGTGGCAGAGCGCCCATAGCGAGTTCTACTTCGTGGAAGCTCTCGGCCCGGACCTGCGCCAGGTGGATTTTCTGCGCGCACTACGCGACTTCGCCAAGCGTCAACGCCGGTTCGGCGGCTGAGCATGTCGCGCCGACCGCCCGCACGGCGCCCGCCGGCAGCCGCGACGTCGACCCTGCCGGACGGATACCGCAGCGGTTTCGGTGAAGAACCGGGCTACCTCGACTACGCGCGGATCGGTCCGTTGTCGGCCGCCGCCCACGCGGAATCGATGCTGCAGACCGAACTGCTCAGCCGGGCCCGTTTCGGCAGTCTGGACCACCTGCGCACCCGCACCGCCCGCGCCCAGCAGTCGGTGGCCCGCATCATTGGTTTTCGCCCGGATCAGGTGGTGCCGCAGCCTAATACCACCAGCGGACTCATGCAGGCCGTGTTTGGGCTGACCGGTGAACTGCTGCTCTCACCCGACGGCGCGCCCAGCCTGCCTTTCTCGGCCGTGCGCGCCGCGGAGTCGCTGCACGTGGTCACTCCGCGCTGGCTCAGCACCGACCACGGCCGTGTCACCCCGGGCCAGATTCGCGACCAGATCACACCGGCCACCGTCGCCGTGGCCGTCTGCCTCGTCGATCCTCGTACCGGTTTTCGGGTCGACCTCGACGGCATCCGTCAGGTCATCGGTGACCGATTGTTGATCGTGGATGCCGCCCAGGGCTTCGGGGCGGTCGACGCCCCCTACGAGGTCGCCGACGTTGTCGCCTCCGGCGGCCAGAAGTGGGCCAGGGCCGGAGACGGAACCGGCTTCCTGGCGCTGAGCGACCGGGCGCTGAACCGCCTGGTCCCGGTGTTCAGCGGATTCGACGGGGAAGACGACGACGAGTGGGACGCCGTCACGCCGCCGAGCCCCGGCGTCCGCGCCTTCCGGGTGCGCGGTGGCGACGCCCTCGCCGTCGCCCGCTTCGCGGCTACGCTGGAAGAAATCGAAGCCGTCGGCCTCGCCCGCATTGACGATGCCCTCACCGACAACGTCAGCCAGGTCATCGAACTGGCCGACGAATACGCCGTGCCGGTGGCGTCCTCCCGCGACGAACGCCAACGGGCGGGCATCATCGTGCTGCAACCGCCGCACGAACAGCTGACGGTGTTGCGCGCCGCCCTCTCCAACCACGGCGTGACCTGCAGCACACTGGGCCCTACCGTGCGCCTGAGCGTGCACGCGCACCTGGCCGCGAGCACCCTCGACATGGTGCGTGGCGCTTTCACCTCCTACGCCACGGCCGCGCGCTACTGACCCCGCTGCGGTCACGACCCCAGTCCGGGGCACGCCGGGGCACCCGCAGATGAACGTTGGCTGACGGAACGCGTTTCTTGCTTTCTTTTTTCGCTGCGCCCCCGTAACGTCATGCTCATTAGGTAACGCACCTATCGAGGCGGCCAGCTACGCACACCTCGAGCACAGCCTGGCCCTCTCGCCAAATGATTCCGCGCGCAGCATCGCGCAGGGTGGGAGTGGTTATGATCGCTAACCGAACCGAATCTCAGGCAACAGTCCACGCGGATGCGTCCGCCGCCCAGGCCGAGCGCACGTTCGTGCTCGACACCTCGGTTCTGCTGTCTGACCCGAAAGCGATTTTCCGTTTCGCCGAGCATGCCATCGTGCTGCCGGTCGTCGTGATCAGTGAACTGGAATCCAAACGCAACGACCCCGAGATCGGGTACTTCGCCCGCCAGGCGCTGCGCAACCTCGACGAATTACGTCTCAAGCACGAACGGCTGGACTTCCCCATCCCGGTCGGCGACGGCGGCAGCCTGCGCGTGGAACTGAACCACTCCAACATGTCGGTACTACCCTCGGGGCTGCAACTGGGCGACAACGACTCGCGAATCCTCGCCGTCGCCCTGAACCTCGCCAACGACGGACTACGCGTCACCGTCGTGTCCAAAGATCTGCCCCTGCGCGTGAAAGCGGCGTCACTGGGCCTGGCCGCCGACGAGTACCGCCACGAACTGGCCGTCGACTCCGGCTGGACGGGCCTGGACGAGATCACGCTCGCCTCCGAACAGGTCAGCGAACTCTACGACAAGGAGACCCTGCACACCCGCCTCGTGCAGGACATGCCCATCAACACCGGGCTGGTGATCCACTCCGACCGCGGCTCCGCCCTCGGCCGCGTCACGGGCCGCGGCCAGCTCAAACTCGTGCGCGGCGACCGCGACGTCTTCGGCCTCCACGGCCGCTCCGCCGAGCAACGCCTCGCCATCGACCTGCTCCTCGACCCGGAGATCGGCATCCTGTCCCTCGGCGGCCGGGCCGGCACCGGCAAATCAGCCCTCGCCCTGTGCGCCGGACTCGAAGCCGTGCTCGAACGCCAGCAGTACCGCAAAATCATGGTGTTCCGCCCGCTCTACGCGGTCGGCGGCCAAGAACTCGGCTTCCTACCCGGCGACCAAGGCGAAAAAATGGGCCCCTGGGCCCAGGCGGTCTTCGACACCCTCGGCGCCCTGGTCTCGGAAAACGTTCTCGAAGAAGTACTGGAACGCGGCATTCTCGAAGTGCTGCCGCTGACGCACATTCGCGGCCGTTCCCTGCACGACGCCTTCGTGATCGTCGACGAAGCCCAATCCCTGGAACGCAACGTACTGCTCACCGTGCTCAGCCGCATCGGCCAGAACTCCCGCGTGGTGCTGACCCACGACGTCGCCCAACGGGACAACCTGCGCGTGGGGCGCTTCGACGGGGTTGCGTCAGTGATTGAAACACTGAAGGGGCATCCGTTGTTTGCGCACATGACGCTGACGCGGTCGGAGCGCAGCGCGATTGCGGCGTTGGTGACGGAGATGCTCGAGGGGAACGACGTCATGTAGGCGGGTTGCGGGGAGGCGGGTCGCCTTGGGGTGGTCGCCGTAGGGTGGGTCGCCGTGGGGTGGTCGCCGTAGGGTGGGTCGCCGTGGCGACAGATCATCCGCTCCTCAGCTCAAACAATGGCCCGACCGGGCGGCTCCGAGAAGAACATTCGGAGCCGCCCGGTCGGGCCATAACTCGACACCCCG
>JBBQYN010000001.1:0-45485 GCA_038208655.1 Actinomycetales bacterium | reverse complement strand
CCGCGGCCGAGAAGCGGGAAAACGCCGCGGTTTGACGTGCACGGGGACGACCTCGAAACAGGCATAATTAGGCCTACAGGGAAAGAGGTTCGCGATGACCGACACAACGACGCCGTCCGCGGCATCCCTGCGCCGCCTGGTACCGCGGATTTTCTCGCGGGCCCAGCCCGCCGGCGCGGTTGACACGCTCATCAAGACGGTACGGCTGCACCACCCCAAGGCCGATCTGTCGATCATTGAACGCGCCTATACGATCGCCGAGCGTGCCCACGACGGTCAGATGCGCCGCAGCGGTGAGCCGTACATCACCCACCCTGTCGCCGTTGCCCAGATTCTGGCCGACCTGGGGATAGGTACCAAAACCGTGTCGGCGGCGTTGCTGCACGACACCGTCGAAGACACGACGTACACACTGGACCAGTTGCGGGCCGATTTCGGTGACGAGATCACCATGCTCGTGGACGGCGTGACCAAACTCGACAAGGTCAAATACGGCGACAGTACCCAGGCCGAGACCGTGCGCAAAATGATCGTCGCGATGAGCAAAGACATCCGGGTGCTCATCATCAAACTCGCCGACCGGCTGCACAACGCCCGCACCTGGGGTTTTGTTCCGAGCGAATCGGCCGCCCGCAAGGCCACCGAGACCCTTGAGATCTATGCGCCGCTCGCACATCGGCTCGGCATCCAGACGATCAAGTGGGAGCTCGAGGACCTGTCCTTCGCGGTGCTGTACCCCAAGCTGTACGCCGAAATCGAAAGCCTCGTCAAACAGCGCACCCCGCAGCGCGAAGAATTCGTGCAGAACATTATCGACACGATCAACGATGACCTGAAATCGTCGCGTATTCGTGGAAAAGTAGCCGGACGACCCAAGCAGTACTACTCGATTTACCAGAAGATGGTCGTGCGCGGTCGGGAATTCGAGGAGATCTACGACCTCGTCGGAATCCGCGTGCTTGTGAACTCGGTGCGGGACTGCTACGCGGTGCTGGGCTCGATCCACGCCCGGTGGACCCCGCTGCCGGGCCGCTTCAAGGACTACATCGCCACACCCAAGTTCAACCTGTACCAGTCGTTGCACACCACGGTGATGGGCCCGCAGGGCCGACCCGTGGAGATTCAGATCCGCACCCAGGAAATGCACCAGCGGGCCGAGTTCGGGGTGGCCGCGCACTGGAAGTACAAGGAACAGGTCAACGGCAAAAGTCCCGGTGGACCGGGACCGCAGAGCGACACCGACATGGCCTGGCTCGCGCATATTTCGGACTGGCAGGCTGAAACCGCCGATCCGGGGGAGTTCCTCGACTCACTCCGGTACGAGATCGGTGCCAAAGAGGTCTACGTCTTCACTCCGAAGGGCCGGGTGATCGGGCTGCCCGCCGGAGCGACACCGGTCGACTTCGCCTATGCCGTGCACACCGAGGTCGGCCACCGCACGATGGGCTCCAAGGTGAACGGCCGGCTGGTTCCCCTGGAAAGCACCCTCAGCACCGGGGACGTCGTGGAGGTGTTCACGTCAAAGAACCCGGACTCCGGGCCCAGCAAGGACTGGCTGAACTTCGTGCGCAGCCCCCGTGCCCGCAACAAGATCCGGCAGTGGTTCACCAAGGAACGCCGCGACGAAGCCATCGAGCAGGGCCGTGACGCCATCGCGCGGGCCATGCGCAAGCAGAACCTGCCCCTGCAGAAACTGATGAACCAGGACTCCTTCGCTGAAGTCGCCGCCCTGCTGCGCTACGAAGACGTGTCCGCGCTCTACGCGGCTGTCGGCGAAGGTCACGTCTCCACCCAGTCCGTCTTGGAAAAAGTGGTCTCATCGGTGCAGAGCATCGAAGAAAGTGACAGCACGGACCTGCCCGTCGCGCCGCGCGGGCAGACCCAGACCCTGCGCAACAGCGACTCCGGCGTGCTCGTGCGGGGTGCACCCGACATCCTGGTGAAGCTGGCACGTTGCTGCACGCCCGTGCCCGGCGACAAGATCGTGGGTTTCGTGACGCGGGGTGCCGGGGTGTCCGTGCACCAGTCGGCCTGTCACAACGTGTCCTCGCTCCTCAAGGAGCCCGAACGCATGATCGAGGTCGAGTGGGCACCCACCTCGAAGAGCCTGTTTCTGGTGCACATCCAGATTGAAGCCCTGGACCGGTCCGGGCTGCTGTCCGACGTCACCCGGGTGCTGTCGGAGCATCACGTCAACATTCTTTCGGCGACCGTCAACACCTCCAGCGACCGTCTGGCTCTTAGCCGGTTCGTCTTCGAGATGGGTGACGCCACACACCTGGATCGTATTCTCAACGCGGTGCGCCGCATCGACACGGTCTACGACGTCTATCGGGTCAGCGACGGCTGATCGGGCAGATCGGCCGCCTCGGTGAGACGGGCGAGCGCGAGCGCGGTCGTGGGCCCGGTCGGGCTGTGGCAGTCCCGGCGGGCCAGGGTGAGCGCGTCGGGACCGGAGCGCCGCAACAGGCGTGCCAGCACCGGCAGCAGCTGCTGTGTGGGCTGATCGCTGAAGCGGGCCAGGTCGACCGCGGTGTAGACCGGCCGCGTGACCGCCACCCCGCCGAACGGCTGGGTGCGTGCGTCGGCGCAGTGGCCCTGACGGATGCGTACCCGGGGGGAGTCACCCAGCCGTGAGCGGGTGCGGGCGTTCAGACAAAACTCATGCACCATCGGTTCCGGGGCGTCGCCGTATACCCACGCGGCACTGCTGCGTTCGATGATCAGGCGTGGTGACCCGAGCAGTGCGAGCGCTCTGGCCCGATTCTCGGAGTCGTCGATCTCGTCGATCGGGCACCAGGAATCGCCGATCATGAAAACCTCGCCGTCGAGCCGGGCGCTGCACAGCTCGGCGATGCTGAAGTCGGCCAGGGTCAGGAGTGTCGCAAGTCGTGAGGTCATGAACCCAGAATGCCTCTCCGGGGACACACCAGGGGCCCCATCCGATGATCTGTGCAGAACTATCGGGTGGGGCCCCTGTGTACACGAGTGTGTGCGGCCATGTGCGTGGCTGGCGGCTCGGTCGTGCCGCCCTCCGGCTGATTTACTGGCCGATGGCCTTCAGCCAGGTCTTACGGGCCTCGAGCGCTTCGGATGCTTCCTTGACCGCGGCAGGGTCGTTGCCTGCCTCGGCGGCGGCGACGGCCGCCTCAAGCTTCACGATCGCATCGTTGAGCTGGCCGGCGAGCCCCTCGGTGCGGGCCTTGGTCTCGGGGTTGTTGCGAACCCAGTGGTCGTCGTCCAGCTTGCGCACGACGGCCTCAACCTTGCGCAGCCGCTCGTCGACCGGTTTGACCTGATCGCGCGGGACCTTGCCGATGGCGTCCCAGCGGCGCTGGATCGACGTGAGCGTCTCGCGGGCCTTGACCCGGTCTGTCGCGCCGAGGAGCGTCTCGGCCTCGGTGAGCAGGTCCAGCTTCAACGCGAGGTTCGCGGTGAACTCCACGTCGTCGACGGCGTCGACCTCGGACTTGGCCGAGTAGAGCACGTCGCCGGCAGCCTTGAACTTGGCCCACATGGCGTCGTCCTGCTTCTTGCCTGATCGGCCGGCCAGCTTCCACTCTTCCAGCAGGTTGCGGTACGCGGGAATGCCGTCGGCACCCTTCGCGGCCAGCGCTTCGGCCTGTTCGATGATGTGCTGCTTGCGGGTGCGCACATCCTTGTGGGCGCTGTCCAGCTCAGCGAAGAACGCTTTACGGTTCTGCTCGATGATGGTGCGGGCTGCCCGAAAACGCTTCCAGAGTTCGTTGGCATCACCCTTCGGGATGCGCGGAGCGTCGTGCTGGTGTGCCTGCCACTTGGCGAAGAGCGCATCCAGGGCAGCGCTGGTCTGCTTCCACTGCGTCTTGGCGGGGTCCTCGGCGGCGAGACGTTCAGCCTCCTCAACGATCGCGGCACGTTCGGCGACCGCGGCCGCCGCGGCGGCCTTCGCTTCCTGGCCCTGCTGCTCGGTCAGGTCGCTGACCGTTCCGCCCAGCGCGCCGAGGCGTTCCGCCAGCGCCGCAAGGTTGCCGACCGCGTTCGCGGTGGCGACTGTCGCGGTCAGGTTGGCGACGGCCTTGGCGACGTCCGCCGCCGGGGCACCACCCTTGGCACGCTGCTCCAGCAGGGTGACCTGCCCGTTGAGCTCGGTGTATTTGCGTTCAAAGTAGGCCAGGGCCTCTTCCGGCGTCGCATCCGGGTACTGACCCACGGCGCGTTCGCCCGACGCTTCGCGCACGTAAACCGTGCCGGATTCGTCTACGCGACCCCATGGTTGCTGATCTGTCGTAGTCAAGAGCCTCACCCTGTCGTTCGTGTTGTGTGCCCGGAATATGGGCTCATTCCCCTTAACCCTATTGCACGGCCACGCGGGGAATATCGGTTTACTGAACTGTTACTGCGGTAATCGCCGTCGGAACCGCGGGGGCACCGTCGGACGCACCGTTTTCCACCCCGGAATCCGTGATGGCGGCGCGCACGTCTTCCAGACCGCTGGTGACCTTACCCACAACGGTATATCCTCCCGCAAGGTCTGCGGGGATTGTGGTGTCGGAATAGACGAGGAAGAACTGGCTTCCCATGCTGAAGGCGTTGTCGCCCTGCCGGGCCATGGCGATGGTGCCGGCCGGGTAGATGTTGTCGGCGGGGGTGTTCTCGATGGGGCCGTAGGAGTAGCCCGGTCCGCCACTGCCGTCTCCGGCGGGGTCACCGCACTGCAGTACGAAGAAACCGCCGGTGGTCAGGCGGTGGCAGGACACCCCGTCGTAGAAACCCGACTGCACCAGACTGACCGTTGACGCGACGGCCTGCGGGGCGAGCGCGCCGTCCAGCTCGATACCCAACGGAATATCGTTCAGGCTCAGCGTTCCCGTCCAGGTGCGCTCTTCGGCGAGGTCCACCGACGGCACGTCACCCTCATTCTGACCGGTCTCGGCGAGCGGCGTCTCGGTGTCGCTGCCCGGATCCGTGGCCGCGTCGGACACGGCGGGGTCCGAGGATGCGGTGTCGGTACTGCCGGGCCCACGGTCGAAGTAGAACACCTGAGCGCCCACCACCAGCACGAGGACCACGACCAGGCCGACACCGGCCACCACGTTGTCGCGCACCCGACGGCGCTGCTGCGTGTAGTTGACGGCACGGCGGGCCTGATAGCCCCGCAGCCGGTCCCGTTCCATGCGCGCTTCGCGCTCCTGCTTGTGATGCTGTGCCACGTCGAAACCTCCCGGTGCCCGCAATACGGGTCAAACACGGGCCGCGATCGGCGGGCGACCCCGTAGAACTCTACGCACAAACTACGCTGGGACCATGTCGGATGCTCAACCCGGTTTGCGCACGGGCGCAACCCCCCTCGCGGTGCGAATGCGACCGCAAACCCTCGATGAGGTCGCCGGTCAGCGCCATTTGCTCACCCCAGGCTCGCCGCTGGTGAGCCTGGCCAGTGACCAGACCGGCGAACGCGGCTCGGTGTCGGTGATCCTGTGGGGCCCCCCGGGGACGGGCAAGACCACCCTCGCTCAGGCCATCGCGCACACCTCCGGGCGCCGGTTCGTGGAGCTCTCCGCCGTGAACGCAGGCGTCAAAGACGTGCGGCAGGTCATGGAAGAGGCACGCACCAGCCGGGACCTCTACGGACTCTCGACCGTGCTCTTTCTCGACGAGATCCACCGTTTCTCCAAGGCGCAGCAGGACGCGCTGCTGCCCGGGGTGGAGAACGGTGTCATCATCCTCGTGGCAGCGACGACGGAGAACCCGTCCTTCTCGGTGATCTCGCCGCTGCTGTCTCGGTCGTTGCTGCTGACCCTGGAAACACTCAGCGACGACGACCTGGGCGTCGTCGTGGACCGCGCCGTCACGGATCCCCGCGGCCTCAACGACCTGTTCCGGCTCGACCCCGATGCGCGTGCCGCGATCATCCGTCTGGCCTCCGGTGACGCCCGCCGGGCACTGACCGCCCTCGAAGCGGCATCCGTCTCGGCCGCGACCACAGAACTCGGCGCGGACAAGCCGCTGATCACCACCGAGATCGTGGCGCTGGCCGTCGACCGGGCGCTGCTGCGGTACGACCGCAACGGTGATGAGCACTACGACGTGATCAGTGCCTTCATCAAGTCCGTGCGCGGCAGTGACGTCGACGCGGCCCTGCATTACCTGGCCCGCATGATCGAAGCGGGGGAGGACCCGCGGTTCATCTGCCGCCGC
The DNA here is from genome assembly GCA_038208655.1 of Actinomycetales bacterium. GTDB lineage: Bacteria > Actinomycetota > Actinomycetes > Actinomycetales > Microbacteriaceae > Cryobacterium. The sequence continues at coordinate 39,305 of JBBQYN010000001.1, read as the reverse complement.
ATCATCGTGCTCGCGTCCGAAGATATCGGCATGGCCGACCCGCAGTCCCTCGTCATCGCGATGGCCGCGGCGGATGCGGTGGCGATGATCGGCATGCCCGAAGGGCGCATCCCGCTCTCCCAGGCCGTGGTGCACCTGGCGACGGCACCGAAATCCAACGCGTCGTACATGGCGCTGGACGCCGCGATCGCGGACGTGCGGGGCGGAAAAATTGGCCGGATCCCCAAACATCTGCGGGACGCGCACTACCCCGGTGCCAAACGGCTCGGCCACGGAGCCGGTTACCAGTACCCGCACAACGACCCGATCGGCGTCGTCGAGCAGCGCTACCTGCCCGCAGAGCTGGGGGACACCCGGTACTACCAGCCCACCGAGCACGGTCACGAGCGGGAGGTCTCCGCCCGGCTGATCAAGATCCGTCGGATCGTTCGTGGCGAGTAGCCCGGCTGTGGTAGCCTGAACCTTGCCTACAACTGGATTCGGCATGCGGCTGCGTCCCTGTCCAGTTTGGAGGGGAAGAGTCCTGTAGCCGGACGTCCCATGGCACCCAATCCTCTGATCTCCCATGACGTGTGCCTGACCCTGGTCACCACGCCCTGGTATCCCAGTTTTTGAGTCCTCATGAAAGGAAACCGTGTCTACAAAGTCACGTACCCGCAGTAAGACCCGTCTGTCTCGTGCGCTGGGCATTGCCCTGACCCCGAAGGCAGCCCGCTTCCTCGAGAAGCGTCCCTACGCTCCGGGTGAGCACGGCCGCACCAAGCGCAAGACCGACTCGGACTACGCCGTTCGCCTGCGCGAGAAGCAGCGTTTACGCGCACAGTACGGAATCCGCGAAGCCCAGCTGAAGATCGCCTTCGAGCAGGCTCGTCGTCGTCAGGGCCTGACCGGTGAGAACCTTGTCGAGATCCTCGAGACCCGTCTCGATGCCCTCCTGGTTCGCTCGGCCATCGCCCGCACCACCGCCCAGGCCCGCCAGATGGTGACCCACCGTCACATCCTCGTCGACGGAGAGCTCGTCGACCGGCCGTCCTACCGCCTCAAGCCCGGCCAGCTCATTCACGTGAAGGCTCGCAGCGAGGGCATGGAGCCGTTCCAGGTCGCCGCCGCCGGCGGACACGTGGACCTGCTCCCCAAGCTTCCCCCGTACCTCGAGGTTGAGCTCGACAAGCTGCAGGCTCGCCTCGTGCGCAGCCCGAAGCGCATCGAGATCCCCGTGACGTGCGAAGTTCAGCTCGTTGTGGAGTACTACGCAGCTCGCTAACCCCGAGTCGCACACAGCCTGTGACGTACAGTGAAGGGTGGACCGCCTGTGGGTGGTCCACCCTTCACCGCGTTAAGCCGCCGCGCAGCGCCGCGCAGGCCCGGCCCGGTTCCAAGACAAATCGTGACGAATGGATGGTGTGACCGTGTCAGGTGGAGACTTAGCCGGACTGATAGCCGCAGGGGTGTTCCTGATTCTGGTGGGGCTGTTGGCGGTGCCGCTGCTCAAACTGGGGCGGGTATTCGACCAGACCACCACGGCCATCCGTGACCTCAGCGAGAACGTCACCCCGCTGCTGGCCGAGACCACCAGCACACTGCAGCAGACCAATCAGCAGCTGGCCCGGGTGGACACGATCACCGGCCACGTCGCTGACGTCACGGGCAACGTCTCGGCCCTCGTCGCCCTGTTCGCCGCGACCGTCGGCGGCCCGCTGATCAAGATCGCCGGCTTTTCCGCGGGCGTGCGTGCGGCCTTCCGCAGCACCCCGACGCCGGGCCCACGCAGCCAATCCACCCCACGCAACCGCCGGAGAGGCCGCCGGGCCGGTACGCTGGAGACGACCGACTACCGCAGGGAGCAAGAAAAATGAAGAAGTTCGGCTGGCTGGTTGTTGGTGTGTGTGTGGGGTTCGTTGTCGCCCACGAGGTCAATCAAACCCAGCAGGGCAAACAGTTCTTCAACGACCTCGACGTCAAGGCCCGCGAATTCGGCGAGGCGATCTCGGACGGATACCGGCAGCGTGAGGCAGAACTCCGCGATGCCCTCGGCGATGACGTTGCGGGCCGCTGACCCCCACTTTTCCGCACCACCTTTTCCCGCACCACCACAGACCGGACCCCATGCAGACTGCTGATATTCGCGGGCGTTGGCTCGAATTCTTCGCCGACCGCGGCCACACCGTTGTTCCCTCCGCCTCTCTCGTCAGCGACGACCCCAGCCTGCTCTTCACGGTGGCCGGCATGGTTCCCTTCGTGCCGTACCTGACCGGTCTGGTGCCGGCACCGTTCCCGCGGGCCACGAGCGTGCAGAAGTGCATCCGCACCAACGACATCGAAGAGGTCGGCAAGACCCCCCGGCACGGAACCTTCTTCCAAATGGCCGGAAACTTCTCCTTCGGGGATTATTTCAAGGAACAGGCCATCGGCTACGCCTGGGAGCTGCTGACCACCAGTGAAGCGGATGGCGGCTTCGGCTTTCGCGAGAGCGAACTCTGGGTCACGATCTACCTCGACGACGACGAGGCCTACCGGTACTGGCGTGCCCTCGGGGTGCCCGACAACCGCATCCAACGCCTCGGCATGGAATCCAACTACTGGTCCACCGGACAGCCCGGCCCGGCCGGACCCTGCTCGGAGATCTTCTTCGACCGCGGCCCCGCCTACGGCGCCGACGGCGGCCCGGCCACCGACGACGACCGCTACGTCGAAATCTGGAACCTGGTCTTCATGCAGTACCTGCGGGGGGAGAGCACCGGCAAGAGTGACTTCCAGATTCTCGGCGACCTGCCCCGCAAGAACATCGACACCGGCATGGGCCTGGAACGCGTCGCGTTCCTCAAGCAGGGGGTGGCGAACATGTACGAAATCGACCAGGTGCGGCCGGTTCTGGATCGCGCCGCCGCGCTGTCGGGCCGCCGCTACGGCGCCGACCACGACGACGACGTGCGCATGCGCATCGTCGCCGACCACGTGCGCTCCTCGCTGATGCTCATGAGTGACGGCGTGATGCCCTCCAACGAGGGCCGCGGGTACATCCTGCGTCGACTGTTGCGTCGCAGCGTGCGGGCCATGCGCCTGCTCGGCGTTGACGCGGCTACCCTGCCCGAACTTATGCCCGCCAGCCGCGACGCCATGAGCGACGCCTACCCCGAGGCCGCCGCCGACTACGCTCGCATCAGCCAGGCAGCCTACGGCGAAGAAGAAACCTTCCTGCGCACTCTCGCCAGCGGCAGCCAGGTGCTCGACCTCGCCGTGGCCAAAACCAAGACAGAGCAGAAGAAGGAACTCCCCGGCCAGACCGCGTTCCTGTTGCACGACACCTACGGCTTCCCGATCGAGATCACCCTCGAGATGGCTGAAGAAGCCGGGCTCAGCGTGAACCGTGAAGCCTTTGACACGCTCATGAGCAAGCAACGGGCGATGGCCAAGGCCGACGCGAAGTCGAAGAAGACACTGCTGGCCGACCTGTCGGTGTACAGCGCCTTCCGCGCCCAGGGCGAAACCCTGTTCACCGGCTATGACCAGCTCAACACCGACTCGACCATTCTGGGCCTGATCGTCGACGGACACTCGGTCACCCGCGCCGTCGCCGGTGACATCGCCGAAGTGATCCTCGCCGAGACGACGCTGTACGCCGAGTCGGGCGGCCAGGAAGCCGACGCCGGACTGATCGTGGGTGTCGGCTACGAACTCGAGGTGCTCGACGTGCAAAAGCCCGTCAAGGGCCTGATCAGCCACAAGGTGCAGGTACGCTCCGGCGAGGTCGGAGTGGGCGAGAAAGCCACCAGCATCGTCGACCCGGATTGGCGTCGCGGCGCGCGTCAGGCACACTCCGGCACCCACATTCTGCACGCCGCCCTGCGGCAGGTGCTCGGGTCCAACGCGCACCAGTCCGGTTCGTACAACAAGGCCGGGTTCTTCCGGCTGGACTTCTCCTGGAACCAGGCGCTGTCCCCGGCCACCCGCAGCGAGATCGAAGAGATCTCGAACACTGCGATCCGGGACAACCTGCCCGTCACCACCCGGGAACTTCCCCTCGCCGAGGCGAAGTCCCTCGGGGCGATGGCACTGTTCGGGGAGAAGTACGGCGACGTGGTGCGCGTCGTCGAAATCGGCGGGCCGTGGTCGTTGGAACTCTGCGCCGGAACCCACGTCGCCTCCAGCGCCGAGGTCGGCATGATCAACCTCGTCAGTGAAACCTCGGTCGGGTCCGCCAACCGCCGGGTGGAATCCCTCGTGGGTCTGGACGCGTTCCGCGACCTGGCCGTGGAACGGGCCATCGTGTCGCAGCTCAGCAGCAACCTCAAGACGCCGCGGGAGAATCTGCCCGAACGCATCGGCGACCTGCTGGCAAACCTCAAGGCCGCCGAGAAAAAGATCGCCGCCTTCGAAGCCCGTGCCCTCAGCGACCGGGTACCCGCGCTCACGGCCGCCGTGCAGCGGGCCGGCGCGGTCAGCCTCGTGGCCGCCGACCTGGGCGTACTGCCCAGCGCCGACGACGTGCGGATGCTGGTCACCGCGACGCGGGAACGCCTCGGCTCCGACCCCGCCGTTGTCGTGCTCGCCGCAACCGTCGCCGACAAGCCTGTGGTGATCGTGGCAACCAACTCGGCCGCCCGCGAGCTCGGGCACCGGGCCGGCGCCCTGGCCAAGCAGCTGTCCGGGATTCTCGGCGGCGGTGGCGGCGGCAAAGACGACCTCGCTCAGGGCGGCGGCACCGACGTCTCGGCCATCCCGGCCGCCCTGGCCGCGGTCGCCGCAACGGTCAGCCGCTGACGGTGGCCGCCGACGCGCCCGACGGCATTGACGCCGCCGTCGCGCCCGACGCCCCGCGCATGCGCAGCGGCGTGCGGGTGGGGGTCGATGTGGGAACGGTGCGCATCGGCCTGGCCCGCAGCGACAATCACGGCATGCTCGCCACCCCCGTGGAGACCGTGCCCCGAGACCCGGGCGGCACCGTCGACCTGGCCCGCATCGCCGCCGTCGTCGCGGAGCTCGAGGCGGTCGAGGTGATCGTGGGACTGCCGCTGGCGCTGTCGGGCAACCGCACCGCCAGCACCGAAGATGCCGTGGCCTTCGCGGTCACCCTCGCCGCAACGCTCGATGTTCCGGTGCGCCTGGTCGACGAACGCCTGTCTACGGTGTCGGCGCAGTCCGCGCTGCGGTCCTCCGGTCGTTCCGCACGCACCCAGCGTCCAGTGGTCGATCAGGTGGCCGCAACTATAATTCTGCAACACGCGCTTGACAGCGAGCGTGCCTCGGGTCGGCCGCCTGGCTCGCCCGCGCAACCGACCGAAAGGCCGTAGCCGTGTCGCAGCCCCCGTCTGATCCTCCGCTCCCGTCGCGGCGCAGCATGCGTGCCGAAACGGAACGCGCAGAGGCCGACCGCGCCGCAGCGGAACGCGCCGCCGCAGCAGATCAGGCCGCCGCCGAACCGGCCGCCGCGGCCACACCGACCGAGTCCGACACCTTTGCCGCCGGCCTCTTCGCCGCCGCACCCGAGGCGGGAGAGCCGCCGCCCGCACCCGGAACACCCGCGGCATCCGCTGCCCCCGGCACACGTGGCATGAGCAGCCGCGCCAAACGCCGAGAACGGCTGGCCGGAGAACCCCCGCGCGAGAAGAAAAGCCGCAAGGGCGCCTGGGGGTGCCTGATCGTGCTCGTCGTGGTGCTCGGCCTGCTCGCCACGGCGGCCTTCGCGCTGCAGGGCCCGCTGACCCAGCTGATCGCCTCCACCCAGGGGCCCGAGGATTACACCAGCACCGAGAGCGCCGACGGCACCGAGACCGTGGTGATGATCCACGACGGCGACACCGGGGCCGACATCGCGCGTACCCTCGCCGACGAAGACGTGGTGAAAAGTTTCGACGCGTTTTACTCCGTGCTGCTCACCGCCAGCCCCGAACCCGTCTTCCAGCCCGGCGCGTACCAGCTGGCCACCAAGATGACCGGCGTCGCGGCGCTGGACGCGTTGCAGGACCCGAGCACCAAACTGGAACAGACCGTGGTGATTCCCGAGGGCACCGCCGCCGCCGACGTGCTGGAACTGGTCGCCGAGGGCACCGAGATTCCGCTGGCGGACCTGCAGGCCGCGGCCGCCGACGTGTCGGCCTACGGGCTGCCCGGCGAGGCGAAGACCGTGGAAGGCTTCCTGTTCCCGGCCACCTACACCTTCCGACCCGATGTGACGGCCGGTGAGGCCATCAGCACCCTGGTCAACCGCCAGTTCCAGGCCCTCGACCAGGCCGGGGTCGCCCCGGAGGCGCGCTGGTCCACGATCGTGCTGGCCTCGCTGGTGCAGCGGGAAGCGGGCCTAAGCGACGACTTCTACAAGGTGTCGCGGGTGTTCCTGAACCGCACCGACCCCGCCCTGTGGTCCAGCGGGCTGCTGCAGTCCGACGCCACCGTCGCCTACGGCACCGGCAACACCCACCGGGTGACCACAACTGACGCGGAACGGGCCGACGCGGCCAACCCGTACAACACCTACGTGCACCCGGGCATGGTGATCGGCCCGATCTCCAATCCCGGAGACCTCGCCATCGACGCCGCACTGAATCCCGCCGAGGGCGGGTGGCTGTACTTCGTCACGACCAACCTCGACACGGGGGAGACCGCGTTCTCCTCCACGCTCGAGGAACACCAGACCGCGGTGAACGTGTGGTTGAACTGGATGGCGGAGCACCCCGAATATGAATAGCCATCCCGGAAGCGGTGCGGCGGAACCCGCAGCGCCGGAGCCCGCAGCGGTGAAACCGACGGGGGAGCTGCCGACCGGGCCGCGACGCCTGGCCGTGCTCGGCAGCCCGATCGGGCACTCCCGATCCCCGCAGCTGCACCGGGCGGCGTACCGTGAGCTGGGTCTGGACTGGAGCTACGAGGCCGTAGACCTGCCGGAGGGTGAGCTGGTCGACTTTGTCTCGGGCTTGTCGCCCGAGTGGCGAGGGCTGTCGGTGACGATGCCGCTCAAACGGGAGGCGATGGCGCTCTCGGCCGGCTGTGATCGGGTCGCCGAGCTCAGCAGCTCCGTCAACACCCTGCTGCTGGGGGAACCGGGTGGCCCGGTGCACGGTTTCAACACGGATGTCCCCGGGCTGGTGCGCGCGCTGGCCGAAGCGGGCATGACCCGGGCCCGGCACGTGACCATTCTCGGCGCCGGGGCGACCGCCGCGTCGGCTTTGGTGGCCGCCGCAGAGCTCGGCGCGCAGACCATCGACGTGGTGGTGCGCAGCACGGCCAAGGCCACCGCGCTGGTTGAACTCGGCCACCAGCTCGGCCTGATCGTGACCGTCTCCAGCCTGGCCAACATCGCCGCAGGCGGCCGGGACAGCGACCTGGTCATCAGCACACTGCCCGGCGGCACCGTTCTGGACACCCAGTTCCCGGCCGAGCTGCGTCGCCGCGCGCTGCTCTTCGACGTGGCCTACGCGCCGTGGCCCAGCGCGCTCGGCCGATCCTGGACCACCGCCGACGGCCAGGTCGCGTCGGGGCTGGGGATGCTGCTGCACCAAGCCCTGATCCAGGTGCGCATTTTCGTGACCGGCAACCCGCTGACACCCGTTCCGCAGGAGGCCGCTGTGCTGGCCGCGATGCGGAGTACCCTGCCGGAGACGGCCTGAGCGTGTGAAAGGATAGGAACATGCTTCGTTGGCTCACTGCCGGAGAATCCCACGGCCCCGAACTCCTCGCCATTGTCGAGGGTTTGCCCGCTGGAATCCCGGTCACCCTCTCTGCTGTCCGCCTCGACCTTGCGCGCCGCAAACTCGGCTACGGCCGGGGTGCGCGCATGAAGTTCGAGGAGGACGAACTCACCGTCTCCGGCGGGGTGCGGCACGGCCTCACCTTGGGGGGTCCGGTCGCCCTGCGCATCGGCAACACGGAATGGCCCAAATGGGTCGATGTGATGGGCTCCGAACCGCAGGACGCAGACACCCCTACCCGGGGGCGCGGCGCCGCGTTGACTCGACCCCGGCCAGGACACGCAGACCTCGTCGGCATGCAGAAATACGACTTCGATGAGGCTCGCCCGGTGCTCGAGCGGGCCAGCGCCCGCGAGACCGCGGCCCGCGTCGCACTCGGCGCCGTCGCCCGATCCTTCCTGGCCGAACTGGGCATCACCCTGGTCAGCCATACCCTCGCCATCGGCCCGGTGCGGGTTCCCGAGGGGTCCCCGCTGCCGCACCCCAGCGACGTGGACACCCTCGACGCCGACCCGCTGCGCTGCTTCGACCCGGTGACATCCGTTCGTATGGTCGCCGAAGTCGATGCGGCCCACCAGGAGGGCGACACCCTCGGTGGGGTCGTGGAAGTGCTCGCGTACAACCTTCCCCCGGGACTGGGGTCCTTCGTGCACTGGGACCGCCGCCTCGACTCGCAACTCGCCGCCGCGCTGATGGGCATCCAGGCCATCAAGGGCGTCGAGGTGGGCGACGGGTTTCTCACCACCACGCGGCGCGGGTCCGACGCGCACGACGAACTGGTCATGAGCGACGGCGCCATCCAGCGAGCCAGCGACAAGGCCGGCGGCACCGAAGGCGGCATGAGCACCGGAACCGTGCTGCGGGTGCGAGCGGGCATGAAGCCCATCGCCACCATTCCGCGGGCCCTGCGCACCGTGGATGTCGCCACCAGCGAAGCCGCGCCTGCGCACCACCAGCGCTCCGATGTGTGCGCGGTCCCCGCCGCCGGAGTCGTCGCCGAAGCGATGGTCGCCCTGGTGCTGGCCAATTCGGTTCTGGAGAAGTTCGGCGGCGACTCCGTCGCGGAAACCCGCCGTAACCTCGATTCCTACCTCGCGCACATTCCCGCGAACCTCAAGACGGGCGCGTCCAGCGACGCCTCGCTGTGACGCCGCACCCTGGCCCGCCCAACCCCGGCCCACCCAACCCCGGCCCGCCGCACAGGGACACGGACACGAGCGTGGCGCGGCGCGGCCCGATCGTGTTCATCGGGCCGATGGCGGCCGGAAAATCGAAGATCGGCAAACGGGTGGCCCGGGCCCTCGGCCTCGCGTTCAGCGACACCGACAAACTCGTGGTCGCCGAGCACGGCCCGATCCCGCAGATTTTTCTCAGCGAAGGCGAAGCCTACTTTCGGCAGTTGGAACGTGACGCCGTGGTGCGTGCCCTGCGCGACGGTGCCGTGGTCTCACTCGGCGGCGGCGCGGTCCTCGACCCCGCCACGCAGGCCGACCTGGCCGGGGCCACCGTGATCTTCCTCACCGTGCGCGCCGCCGTCGTGGAGGCCCGCCTCGGCGGCACCCGACGGCCGTTGCTCAGCGCCGGCCCCGCCGGAGGGCTGGGAGACTGGCAGCGTATCTATGACGAACGCCGGCCGACCTATGAACGCCTCGCCAGCATCCGCTTTGACACCTCAAACCGTCCCATCGACAGCATCGTCGACGAGATCGTGACCTGGGTAAGAGAGAAACCGTGACAGACATGACCGACACCTCCACCGCAGCAGACCCGATCGTACCGACCACGGTGATCACCGTGACCGGCGAGAACAGCTACCCGGTCAGCATCGGCCGGGGCCTCGTCACCACCGTCGCCGACCAGCTCGGAACCAGCGTGAAGAAGGTGCTCATCGTGCACACCTCCACGCTCGGCGCCCGCGCGGTGGCCCTACGGGAGAGCCTGCTGAGCCATTACGAGGTGCTCATCGCCGAGGTGCCCGACGCCGAACCCGCCAAGCGTGTCGAAGTGGCCGCGTTCTGCTGGCAGGTGATGGGCCAGGCCGACTTCAGCCGCACCGACGCCGTCATCGGTCTCGGCGGCGGAGCCGTCACCGACCTGGCCGGTTTTGTGGCGTCCACCTGGCTGCGCGGCGTCATGCTCGTGCAGATTCCCACCAGCGTGCTGGGTATGGTAGACGCGGCCGTCGGCGGCAAGAACGGCATCAACACCGCCGAGGGCAAGAACCTGGTCGGCACCTTCTACGCACCCAGCGCGGTGCTCTGCGACCTCGACCTGCTCGAGCAACTGCCCAAGAACGAGATTCTCGCCGGTTTCGCCGAGATCGCGAAGGCCGGGTTCATTCAGGTTCCCGAGATTCTGGACATCATCGAAGCGGATGTCGCCCGCGCCACCGACCCGACCACCCCCGAGTTCCGGCGCCTCATCGAGCTGAGCATCGCCATGAAGGCACGCATCGTGGGGGAGGACTTCAAGGAGTCCGGCCTGCGCGAAATCCTCAACTACGGGCACACCCTGGGCCACGCCGTCGAGCACGCCGAACGGTACGGCTGGCGGCATGGCGCGGCCGTCGCGGTGGGCATGATGTTCGCCGCGGAACTCGCCGGTCTCAGCGGCCGACTGTCGGTGGAAGCGGTTGACCGGCACCGAAGCATTCTGGACTCGCTCACCCTGCCCATCTCGTACCCGGTGGGGCGCTGGAGCACCCTGCTGGCCTCGATGCAACGCGACAAGAAGACCCGCAGCGGCATGCTGCGCTTCGTGGTGCTCGACGACATCGGCAAGCCCACCATGATGGAAGGCCCCGACGCGTCGCTCCTGTTCTCGGCATACCAGGCGATCGGGTCCTAAGCGGCCTCGGGCGTCGTCTCGTCGTCGGGGCCGACGGGGATGACCGTGGCGGGGTCGGCGAACGGGTCCGCGGTTTCCATCAGGCGGGATCGGATCAGGAACCGCACCCCGCGGGGCGCTTCGGCGGAGAACCCGCTGCCGCGGCCCGGCACCACATCGATGGAGAGAAACGTGTGGCTCCAGTAGCCGAATTGTTCCGCTGACATCCAGAAATCCAGCGGTTGCGGATCGTCGCCCGCGGGTGCCAGGTCGAAGGAGCCCAGAAGCACGTCCTGGTCGGATGTGATGAATTCACCCGCCATGAAACACATCGGGGCGCTGCCGTCGCAGCATCCGCCGGACTGGTGAAACATCAGCGGCCCGTACTCCTGCCAGAGGCTGCGCAAGAGGTCCACGGCCACGGGAAGCAGTTCGACCCGGGGAATCACTTCTCCGGGGACCGTCACCGACGCCATGATGGTGGCGGTGGCGTTCCCTGCTTCGGTATCGCGTGCGGCGGCGTCGTCGGCCGCGGCCGGGTGGGCCGGAATGGTGTCGGTCATCAGTGTTCTCCTTACCGTGATGCGGGACGAGCGCCCGGGGCCGTCGGCGTAAACCGCCGACGGCCCCGGGGTGACCGGGTGTCTAGAAGAAACCCAGGGCGTTCTCGGAGTACGACACCAGCAGGTTCTTGGTCTGCTGGTAGTGGCCGAGAGCGAGCTTGTTGTTCTCCCGGCCGATACCCGAACTCTTGTACCCGCCGAACGCGGCCCCGGCGGGGTACGCGTGGTAGTTGTTGACCCACACCCGGCCGGCCTGAATGTCTCGCCCGGCCCGGTACGCGACGTTGCCGTTGCGCGACCAGACGCCGGCGCCCAGACCGTAGAGGGTGTCGTTGGCGATGGAGATGGCGTCGTCGTAGTCCTCGAAGCTCGTGACGGCGAGCACCGGGCCGAAGATCTCTTCCTGGAACAGGCGCATCTTGTTGTGGCCTTCGAAGATGGTCGGCTGCACGTAATAGCCGTCGGTGAGGTCACCGCCGAGGTCGACGCGTTCGCCGCCGAGCGCCAGCTTGGCGCCCTCCTTCTTGCCGATGTCGATGTAGGAGAGGATCTTTTCCAGCTGGTCGTTGCTGGCCTGGGCGCCCACCTGGGTGGCGGTGTCCAGCGGGTTACCCTGAATGGCCAGTGAGGTGCGCTTGACGGCGTCGCTGAGGAAACTCTCGTAAATGGGCTTCTGCAGCAGCGCCCGGCTGGGCGCGGTGCAGACCTCGCCCTGGTTGAAGGCGAACAGGGCGAAGCCCTCCTGCGCCTTGTCGTAGAAAGCGTCGTTCTGGTCGGCGACGTCGCTGAAGAAGATGTTCGGGCTCTTGCCGCCGAGCTCCACCGTGGAGGGGATGATATTGGCGCTGGCGTACTGCAGGATCAGGCGGCCGGTGGAGGTTTCCCCGGTGAAGGCGATCTTGCGGATGCGGGGGCTTGACGCCAGCGGCTTGCCGGCTTCCAGGCCGAACCCGTTGACGATGTTCACCACGCCCGGGGGGAGCACATTACCGAGCAGTTCGATGAGCACCAGGATCGACGCGGGCGTCTGCTCGGCCGGCTTGAGCACGACGGTGTTGCCGGCGGCGAGGGCCGGGGCCAACTTCCAGACGGCCATCAGGATGGGGAAGTTCCAGGGGATGATCTGGCCGACCACGCCGAGCGGTTCATGGAACTGATACGACACGGTGTCGCCATCCAGCTGGGCGTGGTCGCCGTCCTGGGCCCGGATCGCCGCGGCGAAGTACCGGAAGTGGTCGGCGGCCAGGGGGATGTCGGCGGCGAGGGTCTCGCGCACGGGCTTGCCGTTATCCCAGGTCTCGGCCACGGCGAGCAGTTCCAGGTTGGCGTCGATAATGTCGGCGATCTTGTTCAGGACCGCGGCACGCTCGGTGGCGCTGGTCTTGCCCCACGCGGGGGCGGCCTTGTGCGCGGCATCCAGGGCCAGGTCGATGTCGGCGGCGGTGCCGCGGGCGACTTCTGTGAAGGGCTTGCCGTTCACCGGGGAGATGTCTTCGAAATACTGGCCCTTGACCGGGGCAACCCACTCGCCACCGATCCAGTTCTCATACCGGGGCTTGAAGGTGACCTTCGCGTTGGCGGATCCGGGTGTTGCGTAGACGGTCATGGTTCTCCTCTGTCGACGACGATGTCGGCGGTTGCTGCTGCAGCCGTGCCCCGATGCTACGTCAGGGAACGTTGCGAAAGGTTGCGGGGGTGCCGAGCTCGGCGTCGATGCGGCTGAGCCGGGCCACAACGGTCGCCCGCTTCGGGGACCGGGCGGGCAGCAGCTGCAGGCAGGCCCGCCAGACCTCGGAATCGTCGGTCGCTTCGTCGCTGCGGGCGTAACTGAGCAGCAGGTCGGCGGTGGCGTCGCTGAGCATGGATTCCCGCAGCCGGGCGCTGACCTCCCGGCGCACCTCGATGATGCCCGGCGCGAGGGAATTGGGCAGCACCGCGCCGCGGTAGGCGCCGAGCGCCACCCGGTGCGCGCCGCGCTCCAGAAACGACAGCACCCGCTGGGCATCCAGTTCCACCGGGCTCTCCAGCCGGTACGGCCGCGACCCGATCACGAGCTTCGGGGCGAGCGGCGCAAGCACCCGCCGCACCCGCACCATCTCGGCGCGCAGGGTCTCGACACCGCCGGGGTGGTCGCTGAGCAGCGCCGCCAGCCGGTCCGCCGACAGGCCCTCCCGGTGCCACACCAGGAGCGTGAGAATTTCGGCGTGCCGCGGGCTGATCTCGACGGATGTCGCTCCGACGGTGAGCACGCCATGATCGCTGCCCAGCACGGTGAGCACCGCCGGTTCCGCCCGGCGTGGGGCGGTGCGCGCCGCCGGGCGCTGCGCCGGTTGCGGGCGTGCCGCGGCCGGGGTGAGCCGTTGAATACGCAGTTCCGCCTCGATCGCGGCCACCGCGGCTTCGACCAGGGGCAGGGTCTGGGGAGCCACCGCATCCGCCCCGCCGGTGATGTCGATCACCCCGAGCACCCGGCCGGTCTCGGGGTCGTGAATGGGTACGGCCGTACAACTCCAGGGGTGGGCGAGGTGATTGAAGTGTTCGGCGCGTTGAATCTGAATGCCGTGGTCCAGGGCCAGCGCCGTGCCGGGGGCGCTCGTGCCGACCCGCCGTTCCGACCAGTCGGCGCCCTCCACGAAGAGCATCTCTTCAGCCTTGCGCCGCAGCACCCGGTCGCCGTCGATCCAGAGCAGGCGACCGGACTCATCGCCGACGGCTACGATCAGCCCGGCGTCGAAGGCGTGCCGAATCAGCAGGTTGTGCACCACCGGCAACACCGCCGACAGCGGATGTCGGCTGCGTAGGTCGCGCAGTTCGTCGGCGCTGAGTTCGCGCTCGGGGGCCACTGCCGACGGGTCCAGTCGCAGGGAGAGGGACCGCACCCAGGACTCCTGCACCAGCTGCCGCACTCCGGATCGCATCACCCGGTCCGAGACGGCGGAGGCGTGCGCCTGCTCCAACCTGGCGAAGGTGGCGCGAGCGGAGTCTTCGGGGGAGACGGCGGTCCAGGGACTGGTCACGGCAATCGCGATCCTTCGGGGCTGAAGCGATCCGGGCGGCGGTGCCCGTTCGGCCCCCTCAGCATAGAGGGCCACGGCCGTTCTCACCAGAAAACCTGTGGATAACTCCCAGCCAGCGCGGAATGCACGCCATCATGCCCGCATGACTGATTACGAGAACTCAGACCCGGACCTCGAGAACGCTGACCCCGACAACGCTGACCCCGACAACGCTGACCTCGCTCCCGCAGCCCCGCCCGGTCCCGACCAGACCCCGGTGACCACCATCGCCCAGGCCCAAGACCGGGTCGCCCAGCTGGTGGGCTCCGCCATCCGCCGACAGCTGTGGCTGATGCTGCTGGACCGCGACGGCGTGCAGCTGCCCGTGGTCATCCCGATCGAAGACATCCCGTTACGCCCCCAATCCGGTCACCTCACCGAGTTGGCCGCGCGGTTCGCGGAACTGCTGGACAGCTACGCTCCCGGCGGCAGTGTGATCCTCACCCTGGAACGCCCCGGGGGGGCCGATCTCACCGCCCCGGACCAGGCCTGGGCGTCGGAGCTGCGCACCTCGTTCGGGTCGACCCTGCGCATCACGGCCCTGTTCGTGGCCTCCGACGACGGAATCGTCGAGCTGGCCGCCTGACCCGGATAGCCTGGCCTGGCGGCGGGCCCGCCGGGTTTAGGCTCGGGGGATGACTACTGTGCTCGTGCTGAACGGACCTAACCTCGGCCGACTCGGCAGCCGCGAACCCGACGTCTACGGCGCCGCGAACCTCGACGACCTCCGAACCCTGCTCAGCACGAGCGCCCCCGCGGGCGTGACCGTCGACCTGCGCCAGACCGACGACGAGGCTGAGCTGATCCACTGGCTCTACGAGGCGGTCGACAACGGCCACAGTGTGATCCTCAACCCGGCCGCTTTCACGCACTACAGCTACGCGCTGCGGGATGCGGCGGCGCTGGTGACCAAAGCCGGCCTGCCCCTGATCGAGGTGCACATCACCAACCCGCACGCGCGGGAAACCTTCCGCCACACCAGCGTGGTGAGCGCCGTCGCGACCGGAGTCATCGCCGGGTTCGGTTTCGACAGCTACCGGCTGGCATTGAACCACCTCACCGGGCTTCCCGGCGCCTGAACCGGCGGGGCGCGTGCGGCGGGTTCGGCTTTGGCGTGCCGCGGCCCGGGGAACTACACTCGTCTGAGGCCGAATGGGCCGTGCACCTTCCTAATTGAACGAATCGAACGGAACCTCCTCCTCATGGCCTCTACTGCCGACATCAAAAATGGCGTCGTTCTCAAGATCGACGGCAACCTCTGGGCCGTCATCGAGTTCCAACACGTCAAGCCCGGCAAGGGTGGCGCGTTCGTGCGCACCAAGCTCAAGAACGTCGTCAGCGGCAAGACCGTCGACCGCACCTTCAACGCCGGCGCCAAGATCGAAACCGAGAACGTGGACCGCCGCGACTTCACCTACCTCTACGCCGACGGCGAGTCCTACGTCTTCATGGACGTCGCGGACTACGACCAGCTCTACGTCTCCGCGGCAGTGGTCGGCGACGCGAGCAACTTCATGCTCGAAAGCCAGGCCGTGACCGTGGCCCTGCACGACGGAAACCCGCTCTACGTCGAGCTGCCGGCATCCGTCGTACTGGAGATCACCTACACCGAGCCCGGCCTGCAGGGCGACCGCTCCACCGGCGGCACCAAGCCCGCCACCGTCGAGACCGGATTCCAGATTCAGGTTCCGCTGTTCCTGGAACAGGGCACCAAGGTCAAGGTGGACACCCGCACGGGCGACTACCTGGGCCGCGTCAACTAGTGAGCGCTCGCACCAAGGCGCGCAAGCGCGCCCTCGACATTCTCTACGCCGCCGACGTGCGCCAGAGCACCATCCCGGAATCCCTCGCCCGCGAAGCGGAACGCGCCGTCAACGAACCCGCCCGTCAGGCGTCGTGGCTGTACGCCCGCGACATCATCGACGGGGTCGTCGACAACCAGGTCGAAATCGATGAACTCATCGAGACCTACTCGCAGGGTTGGACGCTGGCCCGAATGCCCAATATCGACCGCGCGATCCTGCGCATCGGCATCTGGGAGATCCTCTACAACGACGCCATCCCGGTGGCCGTGGCCATCGACGAGGCCGTCGAATCGGCGAAGGTGCTGTCCACCGACGACTCCGCCGGCTTCGTGAACGGCCTGTTGGGCAAAATCGCCCAGACAGCGCCGTCCGCGTAGCAGTACCCGAAGGAGCCCGATGACAGATCAGCCCACCGACGCAGCCGCGCCGACGCCACCCCCGCCGGTCCCCGAAGTCCTCGGGTATCAGGGAGATCCGGGTGATACGGCCGGAACGGAGGCGCTGTACCCGACGGCACCGCGCACCAACACCCTGGCGGTGGTGTCGTTCGTGTCGGCATTCTTCGTGTCGCTGGCCGCCGTCATCACGGGCCACATCGCGCTCGCTCAGATTCGTGCGCGCGGTGAGGCCGGCCGCGGGCTCGCCATCGCGGGCCTCGTGCTGGGCTACCTCGGTCTGGCCATCCTGGCCGCGGTCATCGCGTTCGCGGTGCTGTTCGCGGCCGTGTTCGGCACCTTCGTATCGTCATTGGCCGGCGCGGCCGGCCCATCGAACAGTGCGCCCAGCACCGACGTGCTGAGCGGCACGGTCGGCGCCGCGCACTTCGACGACGGCTACCTCGAGCTGGGTTCCGGTCCCGTCGTGGTCGACGTGTATTTCGACGTGCTCTGCCCCTTCTGCAAGGCGTTCGAAGACACCAACGGACCGCAACTGGCCCTCGCGGTGCAGAACGACGCCATCACCCTGCGGCTGCACTCTCTGACGTTCCTGGATCGGGCCTCGGCCGGCACGGATTACTCCAGTCGGGCATCGTCGGCGTTGACCTGCCAGGCCACCATGAACCCCGACGGAACCCTCGACCTGCTCGCCGCGCTGTACGCCGACCAGCCGGCCGAGAACACGGCGGGCCTGAGCAACACCGAACTGGCCAGCCTGGCCGCCGCGGCCGCGCCGGGCGGGCGGAGCATCGCCGACTGCGTCGGCTCCGAGGTATACCAGGCCTGGTCCCAGCAGAACACGGAACGGGCCTTCACCGGCCCGATCGACGCCACCGACCTCACCATGATCGAGGGCACCCCCACGGTCCTTGTCGACGGCCTCGTCTACCCCGGCAGCATCACCGACCCCGAGCAGTTCAACGCCTTCGTCTCGGCGGCGTTCTAACCTCGGATAGAGTGGAACCAAACAGACATCCTTTAACAGCCGTCCAGTGAGACGGGGAAGGGGGTTGGTTTGACCAGGCACACCGTGCTCACCCAGGCTGACATTGACCGCGCAGTGACTCGGATCTCCCACGAGATCCTGGAGTCCAACCGTGGTCCGCACGACCTCGTGATCCTCGGCATCCCGACCCGCGGGGTGATACTCGCGCAGCGCATCGCCGACACCATCCGTCGCATCGAGCCGCACGCCCCCGACGTGCGCGTCGGCTCCCTCGACGTGACCCTGTACCGCGACGACCTGTCGCACACCCGCACCCGCACGCCCGCCCAGACCCTCGTTCCGGGCCGCATCGACGGCGCCACCGTGGTGCTGGTCGACGACGTGCTCTACTCGGGACGCACCATCCGTGCCGCCCTCGACGCCCTCGGCGACCACGGCCGGCCCCGCATCGTGCGACTGGCCGTGCTCGTGGACCGCGGCCACCGGGAACTTCCGATCCGGGCGGATTTCGTCGGCAAGAACCTGCCCAGCGCCGCAGACGAACGCATCAACGTGCACCTCGTCGAAACCGACGGTGACGAGTTCGTCGCCATTGAAGGAGGCCGGTCGTGAGGCACCTGCTGTCCACCCGCGACCTGTCCCGCGACGCGGCCGTCGAACTTCTCGACGTGGCCGAAGACATGGCGGATGTCGCCACCCGGGAGGTGAAGAAACTCCCCACCTTGCGCGGCAAGACCGTGGTCAACCTGTTCTTCGAAGATTCCACCCGCACCCGGATCTCGTTCGAAGCGGCTGCGAAACGGCTCAGCGCCGATGTGATCAACTTCAGCGCCAAGGGTTCCAGTGTTTCCAAGGGCGAAAGCCTGAAGGACACCGCGCAGACCCTCGCCGCGATCGGCGCGGACGGTGTCGTGATCCGGCACCCCGCCTCCGGTGCCCCGTCGGTGCTCGCCGCGAGCGGCTGGATCGACGCCGGTATCATCAACGCCGGAGACGGCACCCACGAGCACCCCACCCAGGCCCTGCTCGACGCGTTCACCATCCGCCGGCGCCTGCACGGCGCCGCATCCCGCGGCAAAAGCCTCGACGGGGTCGGCGTCACCATCGTGGGTGACGTGCTGCACTCCCGGGTCGCCCGGTCCAACCTCTGGCTGCTGACCACCCTCGGTGCCGCCGTGACCTTCGTGTCACCGCCGACCCTGGTCCCGGCCGACACGAGCGGCTGGCCGGCGAGTTTCGGCTTCGACCTGGATACGGCCATCGACGCCGGACCCGACGTGGTGATGATGCTGCGCATTCAGGCGGAACGTATGAGCGCCGCGTTTTTCCCCAACAGCCGGGAGTATTCCCGAGCCTGGGGGCTGACCGACGCGCGTTTTCGCCGGCTGCGCCCGGATAGCATGGTGATGCACCCCGGTCCGATGAATCGCGGCCTGGAAATATCTTCGGCGGCGGCCGATTCGGCCCAGTCGACCGTGCGCGAGCAGGTCACCCACGGGGTCTCGGTGCGTATGGCCGCCTTATACCTGTTGTTGTCCGGCGATCGGGAGAATGCCTAATGTCGAATGAAGTGATCACCCCGGAGGCGCCCCGGCCCTACCTGATCCGTGACGCCACACTGCCGGGCGGCAGCCGCAGCGACCTGATCCTGGAGTCCGGACGCATCGTGGAGATGGGATCCGGGCTCAGCCGTGCCGGCGCCGTCGTCATCGACGCGTCAGGCCTGCAGGCCCTGCCCGGACTGGTCGACCTGCATACCCACCTGCGTGAGCCCGGCGCCGAACAGAGCGAAACCGTGCTGACCGGCAGCCAGGCGGCCGCCCGCGGCGGCTTCACGAGCGTCTTCGCGATGGCCAACACTTCGCCGACCCAGGACACCGCCGGCGTCGTCGAGCAGGTGCTGGCCCTCGGCGAACGGGCCGGCTACGTCACCGTGCAACCCATCGGCGCGGTCACTGTGGGACTTAGCGGCCTGCAGCTCGCCGAGCTGGGCGCCATGGCGACCAGCCGTGCCCGGGTGCGCGTGTTCTCCGACGACGGCATTTGCGTCTGGGACCCGCTGCTGATGCGCCGTGCCCTCGAATACGTCAAGGCCTTCGACGGCGTCATCGCGCAGCACGCCCAGGAGCCCCGGCTCACCGAAAAAGCCCAGATGAACGAAGGTGCCCTGTCTGGGGAGCTGGGCCTGGTCGGCTGGCCTGCCGTGGCGGAAGAGTCCATCATCGCCCGTGACGTGCTGCTGGCCGAACACGTGGGTTCGCGTCTGCACGTGTGCCATGTGTCCACCGCCGGCAGCGTCGACGTGATCCGCTGGGCCAAGGCCCGCGGCATCAACGTGACCGCCGAGGTCACCCCGCACCACCTGCTGCTGACCGAAGACCTCGTCGCCGGCTACGATGCCCGCTTCAAGGTGAACCCGCCACTGCGACGCCGAGAAGACGTGGACGCCCTGCGGGCCGCCCTCGCCGACGGCACCATCGACATCGTCGCGACCGACCATGCTCCGCACCCGGTCGAGAACAAAGACTGCGAGTGGGACACGGCCGCCAACGGCATGGTCGGCTTGGAATCCGCGCTCTCCGTGGTGCAGGCATCCGTCGTGCAGACCGGCCAGCTCGACTGGGCCGACGTCGCCCGGGTCCTGTCCACCACGCCGGCCCGGATCGGCCGGATCACCGGCCAGGGCCACCGCCTGGAGGTCGGCGCCCCCGCCGAACTCACCCTGCACGACCCCGCGGCGCGGCGCTCCTTCAGCCGCACCGACCTGTCGGGGCTGAGCGCCAACTCGCCCTACCTCGAGATGGCCCTCCCCGGCCGGGTCATGGCCACCTTCCACCGCGGCACCGCCACGGTGCTCGACGGCGAGCTGCGGCCCGCCGACGAGGTCGCCGAGGCGAACGGGGTACGTGCTCATGGATAGGGCTCTTCCCGCCGTCATCACCCTGCTCGTACTGCTGGGCGTGCTCGCCCTGATGTGGCGCAGCTGGCGTGTCCGCACCCGCCGCGACGCCGGCCTCGCGGCCGGCTACCCGGCACCCGAGACGCAGCAGCAGCTGCTCGCCTCCGCCGAGTGCTACTACGTGGCCACGACCCCCCGCGACCAGCCGTTGGAACGCCTCGTGATCCCCGGCCTCGGGTTTCGTGCGCGCGCCAACCTGGAGGTCACCGGCGCCGGCCTCTGGCTTGCCCTGCAGGGTGAACGCCCCGTCTACCTGCCCGGCACCGCCATTGACGGCCTCGACGCCGCCACGATGGCCATCGACCGGGTCGTGGAAACCGACGGTCTGCTGCGCCTGGGCTGGCGCCTGCAGCCCGCCGACGATGCGGCCCCCGGCCGCAGCGTCGACAGCTACTTCCGACTGATCGACCCCGATGATCGCAGCCGCCTGAGCGCCGCGATCCGAACCATGTCAGCGGATGCCTCGGGCACCGCTGGCCGCGACGAAAGTGAGGCCTAACGTGGGCTACTCCATATCCGCCCCGACGGCCGCCCCGGCGCCCGCCGTGCTCGTGCTCGAAGACGGCACCCGCTATGAGGGCCGCGCCTACGGCAGCACCGGGCAGACCCTCGGCGAGATCGTTTTCGCCACCGGCATGACCGGCTACCAAGAGACCCTCACCGACCCGAGCTACGCCGGCCAGATCGTCTTGATGACCGCGCCGCACATCGGCAACACCGGTGCCAACGACGAGGACATGGAATCCCGGCAGATCTGGGTCTCCGGTTTCGTGGTGCGGGAACCCGCCCGGATCGCGAGCAACTTTCGGGCCACCCGCACCCTTGACGACGACCTCACCGGCGGCGGCGTGGTCGGCATCAGCGGCGTCGACACCCGCGCCATCACCCGGCACATCCGCTCCGCCGGCGCGATGCGCTCCGGAATTTTCTCCGGCGACCAGCTTGGGCTCTCCGACGGGGAACAACTCGAACGGGTGCGCTCCGGCGAGGCGATGCGCGGCCGTAACCTGTCCGACGCGGTCTCCACCGTGGAACCGTTCTCGATCCCCGCGGTCGGTGAACGTATCGGCTCCGTCGCTGTGCTCGACCTCGGTGTGAAGACCAGCACGCTGAACTTCCTCGCCGAACGCGGCTTCGAGGTGCTGGTGCTGCCCCAGTCGGTCACGGCGGAGCACGTGCTCAGCCTGAAACCGTCCGCGCTGTTCTTCTCCAACGGCCCGGGCGACCCCGCCGCGTCCAACGCGCACGTCACCCTGCTGCAGGAGGTGCTGCGCGCCGGAGTACCATACTTCGGCATCTGCTTCGGCAACCAGCTGCTCGGCCGGGCCCTGGGCTTCCGCACCTACAAGCTGCCCTTCGGCCACCGCGGCATCAACCAGCCGGTGCTCGACAAAACCACCGGCAAGGTCGAAATCACCTCACAGAACCACGGCTTCGCCGTGGACATGCCCATCGAGGGCGTGCACGACTCCCGCACCGGCTTCGGCCGCGTCGAAGTCAGCCACTACAGCCTCAACGACCAGGTCGTCGAAGGCATCCGCTGCCTCGACGTGCCTGCCTTCTCGGTGCAGTACCACCCCGAGGCCGCCTCGGGACCGCACGACGCCAACTACTTGTTCGATCGATTCAGAGATGTGGTCGTTGCGCACAGCGCAGCCGCCGCGGCAGGAGACAACCAGTAATGCCCAAGCGCGACGATATCAACAGCGTTCTCGTCATCGGAAGCGGGCCGATCGTCATCGGCCAGGCGTGCGAGTTCGACTACTCCGGCACCCAGGCCTGCCGGGTGCTGCGCGACGAGGGTGTGCGCGTGATCCTGGTCAACTCCAACCCCGCCACGATCATGACCGACCCGGACTTCGCCGACGCGACGTACATCGAGCCGATCACCCCCGAAATCCTCGAAAGCATCATCGCGAAGGAACGCCCCGACGCGATCCTGCCGACCCTCGGCGGGCAGACCGCGCTGAACGCCGCGATCGCCCTGCACGAGCGCGGAATCCTCGAAAAGTACGACGTGGAACTGATCGGGGCGAGCTTCGACGCCATCAACAAGGGCGAAGACCGCCTCATCTTCAAGCAGCTGGTGCTCGACGCCGGTGCCGATGTGGCCCGCTCGCACATCACCCGCACGGTGGACGACGCCATCGGCTTCGCCGACGACCTCGGCTACCCGCTCGTGGTGCGGCCCAGCTTTACCATGGGCGGCCTCGGCTCCGGCTTCGCGTACAACGAGAACGACCTGCGCCGCATCGTGGCCGACGGCCTGCACCACAGCCCCACCACCGAAGTGCTCCTGGAAGAGTCCATCCTCGGCTGGAAGGAGTTCGAGCTGGAGATGATGCGCGACACCGCCGACAACACCGTCGTGGTCTGCTCGATCGAGAACGTCGACCCCGTCGGCGTGCACACCGGTGACTCCATCACCGTCGCTCCCGCCCTCACCCTGACCGACCGGGAATTCCAGCACCTGCGCGACATCTCCATCGACATCATCCGCGCGGTCGGCGTGGACACCGGCGGCTGCAACATCCAGTTCGCCATCAACCCCGTCGACGGCCGCGTCATCGTCATTGAGATGAACCCCCGGGTGTCGCGGTCCTCCGCGCTGGCCAGCAAGGCGACCGGCTTCCCGATCGCCAAGATCGCCGCCAAGCTCGCCATCGGCTACCGCCTCGACGAGATCCCCAACGACATCACCGGGGTCACCCCGGCCAGTTTCGAACCGACCCTCGACTACGTCGTCGTGAAGGTGCCCCGTTTCGCCTTCGAGAAGTTCCCCGCCGCCGACCCGCGGTTGACCACCACCATGAAATCCGTCGGTGAGGCCATGGCCATCGGCCGCAGCTACGCCGCCGCCCTGCAGAAGGCGCTGCGCTCCCTCGAGAAGCGCGGCTCCAGCTTCCACTGGGGCGAGGAGACCCGCACCCTCGACGAGCTGCTCGTGGCATGCGAAATTCCCACCGACGGCCGTATCGTGACCGTGCAGCAGGCGCTCCGCCGCGGCGCGACCATCGAGCAGGTGTTCGAGGCCACCAAGATCGACCCCTGGTTCATCGACCAGATCGTGCTGATCAACGAGGTCGCCGCCACGATCGCCGCCGCGGAACGCCTCGACCGCGACGTGATGCTGCACGCCAAGGACCACGGCTTCTCCGACGCGCAGATCGGTGAGCTGCGCGGCTTCGGTGAAGCGGATGTGCGCGACGTGCGACACATCCTCGGCATCCGCCCGGTCTTCAAGACCGTCGACACCTGCGCGGGGGAGTTTCCGGCGCTCACCCCGTACCACTACTCCAGCTATGACCAGGAGACCGAAGTCGTGCCCAGCGACCGCCGCAAGGTCGTCATCCTCGGCTCCGGACCCAACCGGATCGGGCAGGGCGTCGAATTCGACTACTCCTGCGTGCACGCCTCCTTCGCGCTGTCCGAGGCCGGCTACGAGACCATCATGATCAACTGCAACCCCGAGACGGTCTCCACCGACTACGACACCAGCGACCGGCTCTACTTCGAACCGCTCACGCTGGAAGACGTGCTCGAGGTGATCCACGCGGAAAGCCAGAGCGGGGAACTCGTCGGCGTCGTCGTGCAGCTCGGCGGCCAGACCGCCCTCGGCCTGGCCCGCGGCCTCGAAGCGGCCGGGATCCCCATTCTCGGTACCACCCCTGACGCCATCGACCTGGCCGAGGAACGCGGACTCTTCTCCGGCATCCTCGACGCGGCCGGGCTGCTCGCCCCCCGCAACGGCGTGGCCGTTGACTACCCGGGCGCCGCCCAGGCCGCCGAAGAAATCGGCTACCCGGTGCTGGTGCGCCCGAGCTACGTTCTCGGCGGCCGCGGCATGGAGATCATCTACGACACCGAAGCACTGGGCGACTACTTCACCCGCATGCAGGGTCAGGGCATCATCGGCGCGTCGCATCCGCTTCTCGTGGATCGGTTCCTCGACGACGCGATCGAAATCGACGTGGACGCCATCTTCGACGGCACCGAGCTGTACATCGGCGGTGTGATGGAACACATCGAGGAGGCCGGCATCCACTCCGGTGACTCCAGCTGCACCCTGCCGCCGGTCACCCTGGGCCGTGCGCAGATCGACCGGGTCCGTGAGGCCACCCTCGGTATCGCGCAGGGCATCGGTGTGAAGGGACTGCTCAACGTGCAGTTCGCCCTCGGCGCCGGCGTGCTCTACGTGCTCGAGGCCAACCCGCGGGCGTCACGCACCGTGCCGTTCGTCGCGAAGGCGCTCGGCATCACGCTGGCCAAGGCCGCCGCGCTGATCATGGTCGGCAAGACCATCGCCGAGCTCAAGGCGGAGGGCAAGCTGCCCGAGATCGACGGCTCCCGGGTTCCCATCGAATCCCCGGTCGCGGTGAAAGAGGCCGTGCTGCCCTTCAACCGGTTCCGCACCCCCGAGGGGCTCGTCGTCGACTCCGTGCTCGGCCCGGAGATGCGCTCCACCGGTGAGGTCATGGGCATCGACCGGGACTTCCCGCGCGCGTTCGCGAAGAGCCAGCTCGCCGCATACGGTGGCATCCCCCTCTCCGGCGCCGTGTTCGTGTCGGTCTCTGACCGGGACAAGCGCGCCATCATCCTGCCGATGCTGCGCCTGCAGCAGCTCGGCTACGAGATCATGGCCACGCTCGGCACCGCCGAAGTGCTTCAGCGCAACGGCATCAATGCCCGCGTCGTCACCAAGTTCAGCGACAAGGCCGGCGACGACGACGTATCCATCGTCGAACTGATCCGCCGCGAAGAGGTACAGATCGTCATCAACACGCCCGGCGGCCGCACCGCCCGCGCCGACGGCTACGAGATCCGCGCGGCCGCCGTCGCCGGCGACCTGCCGCTGTTCACCACCATTGCGGAGCTCAGCGCTGCCGTCGCCTCGATCGACGCGATCCGGGACGGCTTCGAGGTGACGAGCCTGCAGGAGTACGCCACCGCCCGAACGGCCCTGCTGTGACGGGATCCGCTCTGTCGGGAGCAGCCGTGACGGCGAACTTCGGTGACCGGCTCGGCGCGGCCTTCGACGCCCACGGCCAGCTGTGCGTCGGAATTGACCCGCACTCCTTCCTGCTGAAGGAGTGGGAACTGCCCGATTCCGCCGCCGGCGCGGAAACCTTCGGCCGCACCGTGGTAGACGCCGCGGCCGGCCGGGTGGGCATTCTCAAACCTCAGGTCGCGTTCTTCGAACGGTTCGGAGCGCAGGGCTACCTCGCGCTGGAACGGGTGCTGCGGCACGCCCGCGACGCCGGACTGCTCGTGATCGCCGACGTGAAACGCGGCGACCTGGGCACCAGCGTCGACGCGTACACCCAAGCGTGGCTGGCCCCGGGCTCGCCGCTCGAAGTGGATGCCATCACCGTGAGCGCCTACATGGGGGTCGGCTCCCTCACTGCATCCGTTGACTTCGCCCACGAACACGGCAAGGGCCTGTTCGTGCTCGCGGCCACGTCCAACCCGGAAGCGGCCGGCCTGCAGCAGGCCCGGGTGGACAGCGGCCCGCGCCGCGGCCTCACCGTGGCCCGCGCCATCCTCGACGACGTCGCCGACCTCAACTCGGCCCGCGCCGCGGCATCCGCGTCGACCGATCCGGGCGCGAGCGGAGTGGGCGCCGTCGGACTGGGCTCGGTCGGTGTGGTGCTCGGCGCCACCCTAACCCTTGCCGACTTCGGCATCGACGTGCTCGCACCGGCACCCGCCCGGCGCACCCCGGTGCTCGCTCCGGGCTTCGGGCATCAGGGTGCAAATATTATGAACCTGGCCGGGCTATATGGAGAATACGCGAACAGCGTTATCGTGAGTGAATCGAGAAGTGTCTTGACGGCCGGACCGGTTGGACTGGCCGAATCGATGATGCGCCGAGTCGCTGAGGTTGGAGCAGTCCGTGGCTGAGAATCGTCCCACCCCGCCCGAGGTTGACCGCGTCGCCGCATCACGCGCCGCCGTCGCCGCCCGGCGTGCCCGCGCCACCGTGAAGGCGGAGATCGCCGCCGGAGAACGTACCGCGCTGGACGTGCTGTCCGCCGCGCTCGCGCACCCGACCGGTGTGGAAGGCCGGCTGCGGGTCACCGAGCTGCTCATCAGCATCCCGGCGATCGGCGTGACCAAGATGCAGCGCATCATGCATCGCCTCGAAATCTCCCCGTCGAAACGCCTCGGCGGCCTCGGCACGCACCAGCGTGACCGGCTGCGCGACTTCCTGTCCGAACGCCCCGCCGTGCGGCACGGTTCCGCCGATTCCCGACTCGTCGTGCTCGCCGGGCCGACCGCCGTGGGCAAGGGCACCGTCGCCAACTACATCCGTGAGAACTACCCCGACGTGCACCTGTCCGTCTCGGCAACGACCCGTCGGCCCCGGCCGGGGGAGACGGAAGGGGTCAGCTACTTCTTCGTCAGCGATGAGGAGTTCGATCGCATGATCGCCGAGCACGAGCTGCTCGAATGGGCGACCGTGCACAACGCCTACCGCTACGGCACCCCGCGGCGCCCGGTCGACGAAGCCATCGCCGCCGGCAACAGTGTCTTGCTTGAGATCGACCTGCAGGGCGCCCGGTCCGTGCGCCGGGCCATGCCCGAAGCCCGACTGGTGTTTTTGTTGCCGCCCAACTGGGACGAACTGGTGCGCCGCCTCATCGGTCGGGGCACCGAGGATTCCGCGGAACAGGCCCGCCGGCTGGAGACCGCGAAGCTCGAACTGGCCGCACAGGGAGAGTTCGATTTTCGGGTGGTGAACCACGAGGTGGGCGAAGCGGCCCGGGAGGTCGTAGACTTGATGCAGAATCCCGAGGCTCCGGCCTCGTCGTAGCGCCCGGATGTCGGCCGCGGCGGCCGGGCACACCACGCCGGAACGTTCGCGGCACGCACCACAACCGATCAAGACTTAGATCAAAACTCAAAGGAGTGTGTCTTCAATGACCACCAAGCTCACCGGCATCATTGACCCGCCCATCGACGACCTGCTCTCCAAGGTTGACTCCAAGTACGCCCTGGTGATCTTCGCGTCCAAGCGTGCCCGCCAGATCAACGACTACTACGCCGACCTGCACGAGGGCAGCCTGTTCGACAATGTCGGACCGCTGGTCGACTCCAACGTTGAAGACAAGCCGCTGTCGGTCGCGCTGCGCGAGATCAACGACGACAAGCTCGTTTCCCGTCCCATCGTCGAGTAGAACCTCAGACAGCGAACGATCGCGGTAAAACCATCACGCAGACAGCGCGCACCACGGTGACCCCTCGCACGATCGTCGTCGGTATCACCGGCGGCATCGCGGCGTACAAGGCGGTCAGCGTCGTGCGCGCTTTCGTGTTGCACGGCGATACCGTGCACGTGATCGCCACCGAGTCTGCGTTGCGTTTCATCGGCGCGCCGACCCTCGAGGCGATCTCCCGCAACCCGGTGCAGACCGATCTGTTCGAGGGCGTCGCCGAGGTGCGCCACGTCGCGATCGGCCAGTCCGCCGACGTGATCGTGATCGTGCCCGCCACCGCGAACAGCATCGCCAAGATCACCGCCGGCCTCGCCGACGACCTGCTGGGCACCACCATCCTGGCCAGCACCGCGCCCCTCGTGATCGCCCCGGCCATGCACACCGAAATGTGGAACAACGCCGCAACCGTGGCGAACCTGGCCACCCTGCGGTCCCGTGGCGTGCACATCGTCGGGCCCGGCGTCGGCCGGCTCACCGGCGCCGACATTGGCCCCGGCCGACTGGAAGAACCCGACACCATTGTTGCCGCCGTCTACGCGGTGCTGGAGGAGAACGCGCCGGTCATGCCCGACCCGACCGCACACTGGACGGGTCGGCACGTGCTGATCAGCGCCGGCGGCACCCGAGAAGCGCTCGATCCGGTGCGGTTCCTCGGCAACCGCTCGAGCGGCAAACAGGGTGTCGCCCTCGCCGAGGCCGCCCTCGCCCGGGGCGCGCGCGTCACCCTCGTCGCAGCACACCTCGAGGTACCCGTGCCGGCCGGTATCGATGTGGTCCCGGTCAGCAGCGCCCACGACATGGAGGCGGCACTGCAGGTGCACGCCCTCACTGCCGACGTGGTCATCATGGCCGCCGCGGTGGCCGACTATCGGCCGGGCACGGTGCAAGCAGACAAGATCAAGAAAGATGTTGCCGGCGACACGCTCACTCTCGAACTGGTCAAGAACCCCGACATCCTCGCCGGCCTCGCCGCAGCCCGGCCGTCCGGTCAGGTCATCGTGGGGTTCGCGGCCGAGACCGAAACGGATGCCGCCGCGCTACTGGCCCTGGGCCGCAGCAAGATCGCCCGCAAGGGCTGCGACTACCTGGTGCTGAACCGGGTGGGCTGGACCGAAGGCTTCGCCACAGACGGTAACGCGATCACGGTGCTGGACCGCTCCGGAGCTATAGTGACAGAGGCCTCCGGCAGCAAAATGTCGGTGGCCGCTGCCATTCTTGAGGTCATCGACTCTGCATGATTGTGGCGGCAGGACCGACTCCGCCCCACCCCGGTTCCGGTATCCCCGATGTACCGTTGCACCCTTTCCCCCAGCATCTTCAGTCATCCAGAATTTTTTTAGCTAACCTCCTAGAGAGACGGGCCAGATGAGCGAGCTTCGCCTCTTCACCTCAGAATCAGTCACCGAAGGCCACCCCGACAAGATCTGTGACCAGATTTCGGACAGCATCCTCGATGCCCTCCTCACGGAAGACCCGCACAGCCGTGTCGCCGTGGAGACCCTGGTCACCACCGGCCTCGTGCACGTGGCCGGCGAGGTGTCCACCAAGGGGTACGTCGAGATCCCGTCGATCGTGCGCAAGTGCATCACCGACATCGGCTACGACTCCAGCGACGTCTGGTTCGACGGGCGTTCCTGCGGCGTCGAGATCAGCATCGGCGGCCAATCGCCCGACATCGCCCAGGGCGTAGATGACGCCTTCGAAAGCCGGGAAGAATCCAGCGACGACGCCTTCGACCGCCAGGGCGCCGGCGACCAGGGCATCATGTTTGGTTACGCCACCCGGGAAACCCCCGAACTGATGCCGATCCCGATCTGGATCGCACACCGCCTTGCCGAGCAGCTCGCGGCCGTGCGCAAATCCGGGGAACTGGACTATCTCCGCCCCGATGGCAAGACCCAGGTCACCATCGGCTACGAGGGCTCCGTGCCCCGCACCGTTGAGACCGTGGTTCTGTCCACGCAGCACGCTCCGTCCGTGACCACCGAACGCCTGCGCCGCGAGGTGGAAGAGCTGGTCATCCGCCCGGTCCTGGAACGCGTCGACCTCGACTCCTCCGCCCTGCACACCCTGATCAACCCGACCGGGCGTTTTGAAATCGGCGGCCCGCAGGGCGACGCCGGCCTCACCGGACGCAAGATCATCATCGACACCTATGGCGGCTCCAGCCGGCACGGCGGCGGCGCGTTCAGCGGCAAGGACCCGTCCAAGGTGGACCGCTCCGCCGCATACGCCATGCGCTGGGTGGCCAAGAACGCCGTGGCGGCCGGACTCGCCGAACGCCTCGAAGTGCAGGTCGCCTACGCCATCGGCAAGGCCGCGCCCGTGGGGTTGTACGTCGAGACCTTCGGCACCGGGACTCTGCCGGACCACCTGATCACCGCGGCGATCCGCGAGGTCTTTGACCTGCGCCCCGCCGCGATCATCCACGAGCTCGATCTGCTCCGCCCGATCTACGCGCAGACCGCGACCTACGGTCACTTCGGCCGGGAGCTGCCCGACTTCACCTGGGAGCGCCTGGACCGCGTCGACGAGCTGCGCAGCGCCGCCCGGCTGTGACCGTGACCCGCCTCGTCGCGCGGGTCATGATCGATTCGCCCCTGCCACAGCTCGACCACCTCTTCGACTACCGCATTCCCGAAGAGCTGGTCTCCGGGGTGCGCGCCGGCGTTCGCGTGAAGGTGCCGTTCCGTTCCGGCGGGCGCATTCTGAGCGGATACGTCGTCGACGTGTTCGACCCGGCGACCGTCGACAGTGCCACCGCCGTGCCGTTCCACGGGGCGTTGAGCCCGATCCAGGAGCTCGTCTCCGACGCGGCCGTGCTCACGCCCGAGGTCTGGCACCTCGCCCGCAGCGTCGCCGATCGGGCCGCCGGCAACGCGAGTGACATCGTGCGCCTGGCGGTGCCGCCGCGACAGGTGCGGGTCGAGAAGTCCTGGCTGGCCGCCCGCACGGCGGCCACCGAGGCGGCGGCGTCCGACGCGGTCGCCGTCGCGTCGGCGTCCGCGTCGGCGACACCGGGCGCACCGGGCACCCTGCTGGCCCCGGCCTTCGTCGGCTACCCCACCGGACGGCTGGACAGCGCCATCGTGCACCGGGAACGACTCGCCGTCGCCGCGATCCCGCAGCTGACCACCCTGACCAGCGGGCTCACCGTGGGCCGCTGGGCGGTCACCCTCGCCGAACTCGGCATCGCGGCCCTCGCGGCCGGCGGCAGCGCGATCCTCTGCGTTCCCGACTTTCGCGACCAGGACCAGGTGCAGGCCGCCCTCGACCAGCTCGCCCCGGCGGGCAGCGTCAGCCGGATGGACGCCCGACAAGCCAACCCGGACCGCTACCGGTCGTTCCTCGCCTGCCTGGACCCGGCTCCGCGCATCATCCTGGGCAACCGTTCGGCCGTCTACGCGCCCGCCGCGCAGCTCGGGCTGATCGCGATCTGGGACGACGGCGACCCGTTATACTCCGAACCGCTCAGCCCGTACGTGCACACCCGTGACGCAGCCCTCGTGCGCCGGGAACAGGCCGGCTGCGCCCTGGTGCTGCTCAGCCACTCCCGCAGCGTCGAAGCGCAGCGGCTCGTCGAACTCGGCTGGCTCGGGGAGGCGCACCCGGCGCAGAACCGGCACCCCCGCGTGATCCCGACCGATTTCCAATCCGAACCCGACGCGCAGGCCCGCGCCGCGCGGATTCCCTCGGCAGCCTGGCAGGCCGCCCGTGACGCGCTGCGCACCGGACCGGTGCTCGTGCAGGTCGCCAGTCCCGGCTACGCTCCGGTGCTGGCCTGCCAGGGCTGCAAGAAGGCCGCCCGGTGCACGCACTGCCAGGGACCGCTCGCCCTGGCCTCCCGCGACGCGACCCCGGCGTGCCGGTGGTGCGGCGCCCTGTCGGCCGGGTGGAGCTGCCTGCACTGCGAGGCGACCACCCTGCGTGTGGTCACCCTCGGAACCGGGCGCACCGCCGAGGAACTCGGCCGGGCCTTCCCCGGCGCGCGGGTGATCATCGCCGACGGCGACCACACCGTGCAGAATATCGGCGCCGAGCCGGCCCTCGTCATCGCCACCCGCGGCGCGGAACCCACTCCCTCCGGCGGCTACCACGCCATCCTGCTGCTGGATGGCGAACGAATGCTGGCCCGGGAATCCCTCCGCGTCGGGGAGGACTGCCTGCGCTGGTGGGCGAACGCGGCGGCCCTGGCCGCCCCCGGCGCATCCGTCATGCTCGCCGGAGTCGGCGGCGCTCTCGCCAGCGCCCTGAACTCCTGGCACCCGGAAGGCTTCGCGGCCAGTGAGCTGCACGATCGCCGGCAGCTGCGCTTTCCCCCGGCCGTGCGGGTGGCGTCGGTGACCGGAACATCCGCCGACGTCGAGGCCGCCCTGAGCGACCTACGTGCGCTGGCCAACCTCACCCCGTCGGTCGATCCTGCGGTCCTGCCCGACCTGGCCGCCGCGCCGGTGCCTGCGGTGGTTCTGCCGATCACCGGGCTCGACGTTCTGGGACCGGTGACGACCGAGCCCCCGCTGGTGCGGGCCGTGGTGCGGTTTTCCTACACCAGCGGCGGGCGCGTGGCGCACAGCCTGAAGGCATCCGTCGTGCGCAACGCCGCACGCAGGCGGCGCCCGACGTCGGGTTCGTTCCAGCCGACGCCTACACTTAAGGTTCGATTCGACGACCCGGAACTGCTGTGACCGGCAGTCCCGGCCAGGAAGGCACCGCATGAGAATCGTTTTCGCGGGCACACCGCAGGTGGCCGTTCCGGCGCTGCTGGCCCTCGCCGCGACCCCGCACCGCATCGACCGGGTGATCACCCGAACGGATGCCCCGCTGGGCCGCAAACGGGTGCTCACCCCCTCGCCGCTGGCGCAGTCCGCCGCGTCCCTCGGGCTGTCCGTGCTGAAAACCAACCGTCTCGATGCGGCCGCCACCGAGGAAATCACCGCGCTGCAACCGGATCTGGGCGTGATCGTGGCATACGGCGGGCTGGTGCGGGAACCGCTGCTCAGCGTGCCGCGGCTCGGCTGGATCAACCTGCACTTCTCGGTGCTGCCCCGCTGGCGCGGCGCCTCGCCCGTGCAGCGCGCCGTCATCGCCGGCGACACCGACACCGGCGCGGCCGTGTTCCAGCTGGTTCCCGAACTCGACGCCGGCGCCGTCTTCGGCCAGATCACCCACCGTATCGGGGCCCACGACACCTCCGGCAGCCTGCTCGACACCCTCAGCCACAGCGGCGCCGAACTGCTGCTGCGTGTCATCGACGCGCTCGACGCCGGCACCGCGCAGGCCACGATCCAGTCCGGCGATGTCACGCTGGCCCCCAAACTCACCCTCGACGACGCCCGCATCGATTGGACCCTCCCGGCCGCGGCGGTGTACGCCCTGGTGCGCGGGGTCACCCCGGAACCCGGAGCCTTCACCAGCATCGACGGCGCACGCCTCAAGGTGCACCGGCTGGCCCCGGTGCTGCGGCGCGGCGACGAGAACGACCTACCGGCGCTGCCCGCCGGAACCATAGCAGAGCATGAGAAAAAAGTGCTGGTGGGAACGGGAACGGAGCCTCTTGAGCTGCTGTCCGTGCAACCGGCCGGAAAGACGACGATGAGAGCAATTGACTGGTGGCGTGGCGTGGCGGCAACGGAGGTGGTGGCCTCATGAGCACCGAGAACGCACCCCGGGGCGGCGCCGCCCGACGGCCGCGCGACCGGGTGCCCGCCGGACCCGCCGCCGACTTCGTGCAACCCGCCCGGCGGGTGGCCTATGAGGTCATCGCCGCCGTGCGCGAATCGGACGCCTACGCGAACCTGCTGCTGCCCACCCGCATCCAGCGCGCCGCGCTGAACACCGCCGACGCCGCGCTGGCAACCGAACTCACCTACGGAACCCTGCGCCTACAGGGCTTCTACGACCGGGTGATCGCCCTCGCCGCCAACCGGCCGGTCGACGCCATCGACCCCGCGATCCTCGACGTGCTGCGCCTGGGCACCCACCAGCTGCTCGGCACCCGCGTCGCCACTCACGCGGCCGTGAACGAGTCCGTGTCGCTGGCCAAGCAGGTCGGCTCCCGGTCCGCGACCGGATTTTGCAACGGGGTGCTCCGCACGATTTCCCGCACCAGCCTGGCCGAGTGGACCGTGCAGGTTCTCGCGGGCATCGACTCTGTCGACGAGCGCCTCGCCGCCGAGTACTCGCATCCGGCCTGGGTCGTGCGCGCGTTCCGGCAGGCGCTGCGCGCCGAAGGGCGCGAAGACGAGCTGACCGACCTGCTCGAGGCCGACAACCGGGCCGCCAAGGTCAACATGGTCGCGCTGCCCGGTCTGGCCACCCCGGCAGACCTCGAACTGCTCGGCGAAGCCGACGAGTTCGCGCCGACCGGGTTCGTACTGGACGGGGGAGACCCGTACCACCTGATGAGCCAGTCCGGCGGCCGGGTGCGTGTGCAGGACGAAGGCTCGCAGCTGGCCGCCCTGGCCCTGAGCCGGGCCCGGCCGATCCAGCCCGGGGAACGCTGGCTCGACATGTGCGCCGGCCCCGGCGGCAAAGCGGCGTTGCTCGCCGCCGAAGCCCACGCCGGCGGCGCCGTGTTCGTGGCCAACGAGCTCGTGCCCGCCCGGGCAACACTCGTGCGCAACGCCCTCGCGGCGCTGCCCGAACCGGTTCCGGTCTGGGAGGTCGACGGCACCCTGATCGGCGCGACACACCCGGACACCTTCGACCGGATTCTGCTCGACGCGCCCTGCACCGGACTCGGTGCGCTGCGCCGCCGGCCCGAGGCCCGCTGGCGCAAGAAGCCCAAAGACGTCGCCGACCTGGCCGGGCTGCAGTCCGGCCTGATCGACGCGGCGCTGCTGGCCCTGAAGCCCGGCGGAATCCTCGCCTACGTCACCTGCTCCCCGCACACCGCGGAGACCCGCGCGATCGTAGCTCTGGCTCTCAAGAAATCTGCCGGCACGGTGACGCACCTTGACACGGCGGCGATCGTGCAGTCACTCAGCGCGGCCAACCTCGACCTGCCCGGCGAGACGGGCAGCGTGCAGCTGTGGCCGCATCGGCACGGCACCGACGCGATGTTCATCACCCTGCTGCAGCGAGCCGAGTAGCCGGCGCCGACCACGCTCGGGCCACCGCACGACAACCGGATGCGGTCACGAAAGATTCCCGAGACATCCGGTATTCGTGCGCACCGGTCCGTTTGACCCGGTTTTCGTGACGGTGCATGCACCCCATAGGCTCACAGCATGGCCACCCGCATCAATCCGAGCATCCTTGCCGCCGATTTCGCGAATTTCGAAAGCGAGCTGGGGCGCATCCGTTCCGCCGACCTCGTGCACGTCGACATCATGGACAACCATTTCGTTCCCAACCTCACCTTCGGCCTCGGCATGGTGCAGCGCCTGCAGCAGGTCTCACCGCTGCCACTGGACATCCACCTGATGATTGACGACCCCGACCGCTGGGCGCCCGCCTACGCCGAGGCCGGCGCGTACTCGGTGACCTTTCACGCCGAAGCGGTCGCCGATCCCGTGGCGCTGGCACGGCGGCTGCGGTCCCTTGGCGCCCGGGCCGGGATCGCCCTGAAGCCCGGCACCGCCGTCGAGCCCTACCTCGACCTGCTCCCGGAATTCGACCAGGTGCTCGTGATGACCGTCGAGCCCGGCTTCGGCGGGCAGAGCTTTCAGGCGGCCACGATGCCCAAGCTCGAAGCGCTCTCCGCCGCGGTGCGCCGCACCGGCCTCGACGTGTGGCTGCAGGTCGACGGCGGTATCACCGAGCAGACCATCGCAACGGCCGCCGCCGCCGGCGCCGACACCTTCGTGGCCGGCTCCAGCGTCTTCGGGGCAGCCGATCCCGCCGAGCAGATCGCCCGGCTGCGCTCCACCGCGCACAGTCACCAGCACGCGCACGGGTAACCTAGAAGCGTGAAAACTTTTGATGACCTTTTCGTTGAACTCAGCGACAAGGCCCTGACCCGGCCCGAGGGCTCCGGAACCGTGCGCGAGCTCGACGCCGGCGTTCATGCCATTGGCAAGAAGATCGTCGAAGAGGCGGCCGAAGTCTGGATGGCCGCCGAGTTCCAGAGCGACGACGAAACCGCGGCCGAGATCTCCCAGCTGCTGTACCACCTGCAGGTCATGATGATCGCCAAGGGCCTGTCCCCGGCGGACGTCTACCGACATCTGTGACGCGTGATCCCATCGGCCGCACGAGTGGCACACCCTGACCTTTTGACCCGTTGAGAGTAAAACAATGCTGAGAATTGCCGTTCCCAATAAGGGATCGTTGTCTGAGACCGCCGCCGTCATGCTGGCCGAGGCCGGCTACACCGGTCGGCGCGACCCCCGAGATCTGGTGGCCGCCGACCCCCGCAACAACGTGGAGTTCTTTTACCTGCGCCCCCGCGACATCGCCACCTACGTGGGTTCCGGCGCCCTCGACGTGGGCATCACCGGGCGCGACCTGCTGCTGGACTCCGCCTCGCCCGCCCTGGAAATCGCCAGCCTCGACTTCGGCGACTCCACCTTCCGGTTCGCCGGTCCGGCCGGCAAGTTCAGTGAACTCGCCGACCTCGAGGGCCTGCGCGTGGCCACCAGCTACCCGGGCCTTGTAAAGACCTTCCTGGCGACCCACGGTGTGAGCGTCGTGCTCGTGCCGCTGGACGGCGCCGTCGAATCCGCCGTGCAGCTCGGGGTGGCGGATGCCGTCGCCGACGTCGTCTCCACCGGCACCACCCTGCGCAAGGCGGGTCTCGAAATCTTCGGACCGGTGATCCTGGAATCCACCGCCGTGCTGATCAGTTCCGAGAACGACAAACCCGGCGTCGCCACGCTGCTGCGCCGCCTGCAGGGTGTGTTGGTCGCCCGCCAGTACGTGCTGCTGGACTACGACATCCCGGTGACGCTGCTCGACGCCGCCGCAAACCTGGCCCCCGGCATCGAATCGCCCACCGTGTCCTCGCTGCACGACCCGGACTGGGTCGCAGTGCGGGTGATGATCGCCCGACTCGACACCAACAATGTGATGGACGCGCTCTACGCGCTCGGTGCCCGGGCCATTCTGGTCACCACCATCCACAACGCCCGACTGTAACCGAGGTAGCCCGTGACCCTGTCCGTTCGCGTGATCCCCTGTCTCGACGTGGCCAACGGCCGCGTGGTGAAGGGCGTCAACTTTCAAAACCTGCGCGATGCCGGTGACCCCGTCGAGCTGGCCCGGCGGTACTACGAGCAGGGCGCCGACGAGCTCTGCTTCCTCGACGTCACCGCCACGGTCGACAACCGGGCCACCACTTACGACGTCGTGCGAGCCACCGCAGAACAGGTCTTCATCCCACTCACCGTGGGCGGCGGCATCCGCAGCGTCGAAGACGTCTCGCGGCTGCAGGCCAGCGGCGCCGACAAGGTGGGCATCAACAGCGCCGCCATCGCCCGGCCGGCCCTGATCGCCGAGATCGCCGACCGGTTCGGGGCCCAGGTGATCGTGCTCAGCCTCGACGTGAAACGCAGCGACCGCACCGAATCCGGTTTCGTCGTGACCACCCACGGCGGCCGCACCGAAACCGACCTTGACGCGGTCGCCTGGGCCCGGCAGGCCGTCGAGCTCGGTGCCGGCGAACTGCTGGTCAATTCCATCGACGCCGACGGCACCCAGGCCGGCTTCGACATCGAGCTGATCACGCTGATGCGGTCCGTGAGTCGGGTGCCGATCATCGCCTCCGGCGGCGCCGGCCGCACCCGCGATTTTCCGCCGGCGATTCACGCCGGCGCCGACGCCGTGCTGGCCGCATCCGTTTTCCACAACGGACTCCTCAGCATCGGCGACGTGAAAACGGAACTCGTCGGCGCCGGACTGCCGGTGCGCGCATGAACGCCGCCGACGCCCTCGCCCAGGCGGTCTTCAATGACGATGGCCTGATGCCCGCCGTGATTCAGCAGTTCGACACCGGTGAGGTTCTGATGCTCGCCTGGATGAACGTCGAAGCGCTGCGTCGCACGCTCACGGAGGGCCGGGTCACGTTCTGGTCCCGGTCCCGGCAGGAATACTGGCGTAAGGGCGACACCTCCGGGCACGCCCAATACGTGAAAACCGTCGCACTGGACTGCGACAATGACAGCCTGTTGGTGCGCGTGGACCAGGTCGGGGCGGCCTGCCACACCGGCACCCACACCTGCTTCGACGGCCGCGACGTGCAGGTCGTCACCGCCGACCGTCCCGCGCACGACGCGGAACCCGAGACCCAGCCCGAGACCCAGCCCGACATCCGCACCAGCCAGGGAGACGCCCGATGAGCGCAGCCACGACGACCGGTTCGATGACGGCCGGTTCGACCACCGAAGCCGGGTTCACCGCCCTGCTCGAGGACCACCGGGTGATCCCGGTGATCCGGGAGCTGTTCGCCGACGGGGAGACCCCGGTGGGCATCTACCGCAAACTCGCCGCCGACCAGGCCGGCAGCTTTCTGCTGGAATCGGCCGAACAGGGCGGGATCTGGTCTCGGTTCTCCTTCGTGGGGGTGTCCTCGTTCGGGGTGCTCACCCAGCAGGGCGAACAGACCCACTGGATCGACTACGGCATGCCCGCCGACCGGGTGCTCGGCGCCGCCGCCGATCTGCCCCCGCTCGAGGCGCTCGGGTACCTCTTCGAACGCTGGCGCACACCGCGGCTGCCCGAACACCCTCCGCTGACCGGCGGGCTGGTGGGCTTCATCGGGTGGGAAGCGATCCGGCAGATCGAGAACCTGCCGCAGCAGCCGCCCGCCGACTACGACGTGCCGGGTCAGTCCTTCAGCTTCGTCGCCGACCTCGTCGTGCTCGACCACCGGTACGGCACCGTGCAGCTGATCGCCAACGTGCTCAATGACGGCGTCGACGACCCCGCCGGACTCTGGGCCGCCGCGCAGACCCGCCTCGACGCGCTGCAGGCGCGCCTGGGCCAGCCCGCCGAATCCTGGCTCGCCGAGGTGGACCTGTCCACCCCCAGCAACGCCACCACCCGCACCACCCGGCCCGACTTCCTCGCCGCCGTTGACACGGCCAAAGAGCACATTGTGAACGGCGACGTCTTCCAGGTCGTGATCTCACAGCGTTTCGACCAGGTCTGCACGGCCGACGCCATCGACGTGTACCGGGTGCTGCGCAGCCTCAACCCGAGCCCGTACATGTACCTGCTCAGCCTGCAATCCGTCGACGGCACCCCGTACTGGATCGTCGGCTCGAGCCCCGAAGCCCTCGTGAAGGTCGAGAAGGGCCGGGTCTTCACCCACCCGATCGCCGGATCCAAGCCCCGCGGCGCCACCCCCGACGCCGACGCCGACTTTCAGACCGAACTGGCGAACGACCCCAAGGAGCGCGCCGAACACCTGATGCTCGTGGACCTGGCCCGC
Source organism: Actinomycetales bacterium (assembly GCA_038208655.1). Lineage (GTDB taxonomy): Bacteria > Actinomycetota > Actinomycetes > Actinomycetales > Microbacteriaceae > Cryobacterium. The sequence goes on along the minus strand of JBBQYN010000001.1, from coordinate 440 downwards.
AACGACCTGCTCAAGGTCTGCACCGCCGGTTCGGTGGAAGTCACCGAGTTCATGCGCATCGAACGTTTCAGCCACATCATGCACCTGGTGTCCTCGGTCGAGGGCAACCTGTCACCGGACAAAACAGTGCTCGACGTCTTCCGGGCCACCTTCCCGGCCGGCACCCTGTCGGGTGCGCCCAAACCACGGGCCCTGCAGATCATCGACACCCTCGAACCCGCCCAGCGCGGCGTCTACGGGGGAGTGGTGGGCTACTTCGGCTTCGGCGGCGACGCCGACCTCGCCATCGCCATCCGCACCGCGACGATCATGAACGGCGTCGCCCGGGTGCAGGCCGGCGGCGGCCTCGTCGCCGACTCCGACCCGGCCAGCGAATACCAGGAATCCCAGAACAAGGCCGCAGCCCCGCTGCGCGCCGTCGCCGTGGCCAACGCCATGCG